>CALGHC010000801.1 GCA_937915965.1 uncultured Myxococcales bacterium | reverse complement strand
ACCTGGTCCGCGTGATCGTCCGGAAAAGGGCCGGCGTTGAACGTGTCTGGCGACCGGGCCGGCAACAGATCCGAGCCGCACCCGGCGCCGAGTCTCGCTGGCTTTGGCTCGGAACCGAGCGTGGGCGTCTGTGCTTGTGGACGCCTCACCGAAACCTCATCATCCGCGACCACATCTGCCGGCCCGCCGCATCCGAAGTGCGACCGAGGCCCGCGCTACCCATCAAGCCCATCAAGCCCATCAAGCCCATCAAGCCCATCAAGCCCATCAAGCCCAACAAGCCCATCAAGCCCAACAAGCCCAACATCCCCGGAGCCCACACCATGCCAGCCGCATCCGCCCGCAAGCCCGTAGCGTGCACGCACGGCGCCGGGAGAGTCGAATGGTCGGCCGCGCGGCCCTGCGCCGACGAGGAGCGCACTTTGTTCGTCTTCCACCATCCACCGGCCAACCACGGCCCTCGCGCCATCGTCGCCGTCCTGGCGCTCGTCGTCAGCGCCCTGGCCGGCTCGGTGGCCGACGCTGCCGCCAGACAGCTCCGTCTGGTCGCGGTCGGTGACATCTGCCCTTGGCAGCAGCAAGGCAACCTGATCGAGCGCGACATCAGCAACGTGCTGGGGCCGGCGGCAGCCTGGCTGAAGGGCGCGGATCTCGCCTTCGCCAACTTCGAGGCGCCCATCGTGCGCGCGGGTATGAAGCCGGTCGCGACCAGCGGTCTGCCGATCCTCAGCGCACGGGAGTCCCTGCCGCGCAATCTGGCCGAGGCCGGCTTCGACGTCGTCTCGTTGGCGAACAACCACCCGTTTGACTATGGCTACGAAGGCGTCGACCTGACCCTGAAGACCTTCGCGGCCGCCGGGCTACCCACGACCGGGCTGGGCATGGACACCGCCAGCGCCGAGCGACCCGACATCCTGGAGCGCAACGGCATCCGCGTGGCCTTCATCGCCGCCACCGACCGGGTCAACCGGCGCGCGCCGACGGCGCCGCATCGACCAGCTGTCGCCTGGCTGAAGAGCGCGCGGCTGGCGACACAAATCCGCGCGCTTCGCGAACAAGTCCATGTCGTTGTCGTCTCGCTGCACTGGGGTAGGTCCTATCGCGAGACGCCCATCGCGTCGCAGGAGAAGATCGCCGCGCGGCTGGTCGCCGCTGGCGCCGACGTCATCCTTGGCGGCCACCCGCACGTGCTGCAGCCCGTCGTCTTCGCGCCGGGCAAGGTGCGGGCGGTCGTGGCCTATTCGCTGGGGAACTTCCTCTTCGGCGGTCAGGAGGGCGCCCGCGGCCGGACCATGGTGCTGCGGATCGACCTGACCCTCGACGACGGCGCGAAGCGGGCCCGCGTCGTCAGCGTCGACTACCTGCCGCTCTCTGTGACCCGCAAGCGCCTGCTGCGGCCGCCCGCGAACGAGGCGACGAGGGCGGCCTTCGCGACGCTCGCCGAGCGGTCCCCAGCGCTCGGCTGGCGCGAGCCCTGAGCAACCTCAAGGTGACGTTGGGGCGCTGCGGTTGGCGGTCGGCACAGTGAGCGAGACGGACAGCGGCGCCGGTCGTGCCCGACAGCGAACGTCGCTATCTTGCAGTACGGTTGACAGCCCCAAGACCTGACACCGATGCTATGGCCGTCATTGAGTTGGCTGCAACAACCAGGATCAGGGCGCATTGTTCATATCGCGACGCGTCCATAAGGGTACCCATGCACCTTTCAAGGGCACTGCCTCGGGCGGTCCGGACGGCGACCGTGTGCGCGCTAGCCGGTCTGCTCTTGACCGCCAGTGGCTGCGCGCCGGTGACCCAGCAGATCGAGACGCGCATCACCAACGGTGACGCCGTCGGCGCCGTGACGATAGGCGACGCGTGGCTCGCCGACCACGTCGGCGACGCCGATGAAGCGGAGCGCATCGTCGAAGTGCGCCTGCTCGTCGCGCGGGCCCGCTTGCAGCAGGCCGAGCAGGCCAACACGGTCGAAGCCTACCAGCAGTTCCGCCGCAGACACGCCTCCGTCGCCCTGTACCGCGATCTGGTCGCGCGGGCGCACGCTCACGAGGCATCGGTCTTCTATCGAACCGCCACCCAGACGGCTGACACCCTCGATTCGTATCGACTCTTCTGCGCACGCTATCCGAGCGCTGCTGAAGTGCCACAGGCCCGCACACAGGAGGTCAAGAAGGCCTTCGATGAAGCCAGCCGCATTGGCGAATTGGCCAGATGGCACACGTTCATTGAGACCTACGAGGCGTGGCCCGAGGCGGCCGATCCCCTGTCGCTTGCCCGCGCTGCGGCGGCGCGAATCGCCTTCGACGACGCGCGGGCCGCAGGTTCGGAAGCAGCCTGGGAGGCATTCCAGGCGCGCTACGGTGACTGGCCCGAGGGACGGGAGCTGATCCGCGAAGCGCGCCGGTCGCAGGCGCAGGCGGCATTCGATGGCGCCGCGGCGGCCGCGACGCGCCCGGGTTGGGTCGGTTTCATCACCGCGTACGCCGATTGGCCCGAAGCAGACGCCCTGCTGGTCACAGCGCGGCAGTCCGAGGCACGCATCGCTCTGACCGAAGCAGCCACCGTGGAACAGCTGCGCCAATTCCGCGCAACGTACGGCGATCGGGTCGAGTCCAGTGCGATAGTGGAAGAAGCACGCGAGCAGGAGGCCGCCGCCGTCTGGAAGTCGTTGGGACCGCGCAAACAGGAGCGCATCGCGCGCGACTTCATCGACGCCTATCCGCTCACCCGCGCGGCCGCGGCCGCCTGGAACATCTACGAGCGACACGGGGCCCTCACGGTTGGCGGTGACAGTCCGGACGAGCTGGCCACGCGCGTGACTGCCAGCACGGTCAAGGGCGACCAGCTCAATGTATTCCTGCAGGTCCTCAACGAGCACGGTGACGCCGTGGGCGGCCTGCAGCGCAGCCATTTCGAAGCCGCGTTTGCCGGCACTTCACTCGAACTTGTTGATTTTCGCGGCATGGAGCACGCCCGACCGGTTGACTTCGTCTTCGTCTTCGACACGACAGGCAGCATGGCGGGCGAGATCGAGGGCGCCAAGGCCGCCGCCCTTGAGTTCGCTGCGTCGCTCGGCATGCGGAATCGCGCAGCGCGCTACGGTCTGGTCACATTCGGCGACAGGGTGCGGTTCACCTCGCCTGGTCGCAACGGCATGACCCCCCGGGCCGACGTATTCCGTGGATGGGTGTCGTCACAGAAGGCCGAAGGAGGCGGTGACACCCCCGAAAACGCCCTCGACGCACTCGCGGCGGCGGCGGCGTTTCGTTTTGCGGACGGGGCACAGCCCGTCTTCCTGCTGATCACAGATGCGCCACCACACAGCGGCGACCGGGTGACGCGCCGCACCGAACTGGAAGTAGCGCAGCTGCTGCGCGCACGAGGCATCTGCTTGTTCGCGATCGGTCCCAACCTGCCGGCCTATCGGCTGCTGACAGAGATGACCGGCGGCGAGGTCCTGACCGGGTCGCGCAGCGAGTTCTCAGATGCCGTGATGCGCGTCGCCAACCTGACCGCCAAGCAGTATGAGCTCGTCTATCGCTTCGGAGCCGGGCCGCGAGGCGACCGCCCTGAGACCGCACCGCGTGTCCACGTCCGCCGCGACTACTCGTGGACCGAGGTGGACAAGGTCCGCGGCACCAGCGTGCGCGCCCTGGTCGCCGCGGGCTCTGCGACGTTCCTGTTTGCGTGCTCCGATGGCCTATGGAGACGGGACGAGTCGGCCGGCTGGCAGAAGGTAAGTGACTTGCCGTTCACGGGCTTGTGGAGGGTGCACGGCACGGGGCTCCTCGCGTTGGACGCAACCGGTCAGCTGCACCGCAGCGCCGATGACGGTCACACTTGGCGCAGCGTCCTCCAGGGTGGCAGCGTCGGGCAGGTACGCATCGGCGGCGGCGATGGCAAGCACGTCCTGATGGTCCAGGCGGGCGTCTTGTGGCGTAGCGTTGACGGCGGAGAGACGTTCACCAAGGTGGGGCTGCCCCAGGGCGTTGGCCGCGTCACCACGGTCCTGGTCGGAGCCGGCACGGATGCGTTCTGGATCCTGACCGAGGACGGCGCGGCATGGGCGACAAGCAACACCGGCCGCTCGTGGCGAGCCGTGCCGGTCACGCCGCCCCAGCCTGACGCCCCGTTCACGTCGCTTTCGCTGTGGCAGGACAGCCTGCAGCCGGCGGTGACATTTGCGCTCGCGCAGGACGGGCGCTTGTGGCGCAGCTTCGATCGTTGCCGTTCGTGGCGGGCGGTCTCGCCGCCTGGCGCTGATGGCGGCGCGAATCTGCCGGTGCTCCGGCTGGTCTTCGACAGTTCACCGCGTCGCTGGCTGATCGCGCTGACACCAGCCGGACCAAGGGTGTCTTCGGACCGCGGGCTCCACTGGCGCCGACTCGACGATGGCTTGGCCCCGGATGCGGTCGACGACCTCCTGATCGCCGCCGACAGCGCGGGCCGTCTTGTCGTTGCGCGGTCGTCCTCATCGGAGCTGTCGATGCTCTTCCCGATCGCGGACCGCGAGATCGTCGCGAGCAGCATCCATTTCGCGCCCGGAAGCCGCGCCGTGAATCCAAACCTCCAGAAGTACCTCGCGAGACTGGCGCGTCACCTCGCCAGCAACAAGAAGCTGCTGGTACGCGTTGACGGCCACACAGATGACGTCGGCGACGAGGCCAAGAATCTCGAACTCGCGCGCGAACGCGCGCGCACCGTCCGGGAGTGGTTGCTCGCGCTCGGCGTGGCAGAGGAGCGCGTCATGGTATTCGCTTTCGGCGAGCAACGGCCGCGATTCCCGAATACCACTGAGAAGTTCCGCGCCGGCAATCGTCGGGTCGAGTTGACCCTTCTCGAACGTCCCCGCGTGCTGGCCCACCGCTGACCCATCGACAGGGAGAGAGTGATGAACAGGACCGAGACGACCTGCATCGCAGCCTGTGTTGCGATCGTGTCGCTTTGCATCGCAACGGCTGGGTGCGCGACGAAGCTGACCCGTGAGGACCAGACCCTGCTGCAGAAGCCAACGATGGCGGGCTTCCCGCGCCTCGTCGAGCTCGCGTCCGGTCTGGCGCGCGACAGCCTCGCCAACGAACGAGCCCAGGCCACGGAGCTGGCGGTCGCGCTGCTCGGCAAGAAGCCAACTGCAGACCAGATTGCCGTGGTGCGGCGGCGATTCGGTGGCTTCGATGTCGACCAAGCCGCGCTCTTCCAGGTTGCGTCCGACGCACAGCACGAAGGCGCGGCGGACTTCGTGGAAACGGCGCTCGACGATGCGGAGACGCCAGAGGCGGCCAACAAGGCGCTGCTGCTGCTGGCGCGCCTCATCCGAAGCGGTGGACCAGACCAACTCCTGGCACGGCGGGTCCTCGGCGAGGTGGATCAAGAGCGGACCTTGCTGCTAATCAACCACAGCGCTCCGTCCGCGACGCGCGAGGGGGTCTGTCTGGGCCGGTACGCCGTCGCCGCGAAGAGCGCCGAGGCCGCCGAGGCCGAGGCAAAGCAGCTCCTCGCGCTGTGGCCTGCGGACCGGGCGAAGCCACCTGCGGGCGAACGCGAGCCGGTGGCCGTCTGCCTGATGCGGAGAGTGACGCAGTTGCCCGAGGCGCTCACCACCGATGCCACCCGCGCCAGCGCGGTCTCAATTGCGAAGGCGGTGGATCTCCAGAGCTTGCGCTGGTTGGCCAGTGAGGCCGCGGGCAGGCGTCTGCTCGCGAAGATCGACCGGCCTGAGGCAGTCGCCGCCCTCCTCGACAGCATCGGCAAGGAGACCCTCGCCGGGGACGGACGAGAGCGCCTGATCGCCGTGCTTGACGGAAACGCAGAGGTCGCATTCAACGCCTGCGAGGTGGCCGGCCGGGAAGCGTTGGTGTCGCTGACGCCGCAACTGCAGGCAGCCGCTCGACGGACCGTACTAGCGAGGGCGCTGGCGGCTGCCGACTCTGCGGTGCTCTTGGTAGCACTGGAGACGCTGCCGCAGTTCCCCGACCTGGTCGAGGCGCTGCGCCCGGAGATCGTGCGGCTTGCCACAGCGAGCGACGCCGATGTGCGCTTGCGGGCCGTCAGACTGTGCAAGCAACACCTGGACGTTCCCACAGTGATGGCGTGCGTGACAGACTCGGCTGAACCGGTTCGCGAGGAGGTCAAGGGGCTCACGCGGACGATCCTGGCCACGCACGACGAGGCGATTGCCTCGGCCCTGGGCGCCGTGGCTGAGCGGCGTCCGCTCCTGCTGGCCTGGTTGGCCTCATGCGGGGGTGGCGCGGCCGCGCTCACGCGCCTGCTCGCCGCCAGCGCGCAGGACGCAGACCGCGCACGAGCGCTACGGGCAGACCTCAGCGGCGAGGCCATGACGACGATGATCGACTTGTCGCCGCACACGGCCCAGAACTGGCTCGCCCTCTCGGCGAGCGCGTTCGCCGACGACCCACAGTGGTGGCCATGGATC
>CALGHC010000800.1 GCA_937915965.1 uncultured Myxococcales bacterium | reverse complement strand
GCCTCGTCTTCGCGCGGACGTGGGCGGGCACGGCGGCGAACGACGGTGCCGCCGCCTTCGGCCGGCACCCCCTCGTCGCCGCGCTTCGCTGGTCGCGGCCTGCGCGGTCCCGTTGGGCCGAACATCGCACGCACTTTCGCCGACTGCCCGGAATCGAGCGTCGAGAAAGAGGTGAGCAACACGCCGTGATCGGCCGCGCGCTTAACTAGATCCTGGGGGCTGACGCCAAGTTCGTTGGCGAGGTCCCCTATTCGAGTCGTTGGAGTCGGCAAGGTCCGCTCTCCCAGGTGCTACCGGCACCCTGTCGTGTTTCGGCAAGAGCCCCATCGATCCGTGCGATGAGAGCTGCCCACTCGGTCAATTGCAGATCGCCCTCGAGTGAGGTCGTTCCGCCCTGGGCGTCTCCACTCAGACGTCGATGCAGGCCGTCTCGGCGTGCATCCAGGCGACGGCGACCCAGTCGCCCCGCCTCGTCCAGAAGTTCACCCGCCCGTCGCGCCGCCCCCGGCAGATCCCGCAGGATCGGCCGCAGCATCCGCTGCAGGCAGTCGCTCACAGGGCAGCAGTACTGCCCTCGACCGACTATCTCTGGGTCCCGTCTGCTCCAACCCGCAAGCCGTAGTCCAGCCTGTGGGTCCGAGCAAAGCCGCAGCAGGGTCGATGCCGGCTGCCGTCTTCGACAGCCTCGGCAACTCCTCTCCACCGGCCTGGCCCCGCTCATACGTCCAGCGCCTCCACCGGGCTGTCGCTGTTCGCAATCGTCTCGTCGTCGCTCGGCGCGACCGTTTTGGTCTCGTCGACGGCTGCCTCTACCGCCAGCACCTCGGCACCGTTCGGAGCCTCGGTCTCAGCGGCCGGCTCGCCTTCATCTGCCGTCGCGGCCTCGGCATCGCCCGAGCTCGCGCCCGCCGCTCGACCAACTGCCGCACCAGCGAGGGCCACCAACGCCGGATCCAGTCCGCCGCCTGCCTCTTGCGCGGTCGGCTCGCGGTCGCCGCTCGGCTCAGCCTCGCTTGGCTCGGCGGGCTCTTCCACTTCCACGGGTGGCGGCCTGGTGCGCGCGGCGAAGTCGGTGTTCATGTCCAGATCGGTCGCGGCGGCGAGCTCTTCGGCCGCAGCCTGGGCGCGTGACGCGTCTTCCTTGGCCTTGCGTTGCGCTTCATCGCGCTCTTTCTTCACCTCGAAGGCGATCTGCTGGATCTGCAGCGCCATCTCGACGTCGACCCCAGGGATTGAGGCGAGATCGTCGGCGTGCGCGTTGAGCAGATTCTCCGGGCTGTGGTAGCCCAGCTTGAACATGTAGGAGATGAGCGAATCGTCCAGTCCAGGCACCGCCAGCAGCTTCTCGCCGAGGACCTCTTTCATGACCTCGATCTTGCCCTCGGACTGGATATCGATCTTCCAGCCGACAAGCTGACTCGCCAGCCGAACATTTTGGCCTCGCCGGCCGATCGCCAAAGAGAGCTGGTCATCGGGGACGATGAGCTCGATCGTCTGATTGTCCTCGTCGATCAGCACGCGGCTGACCTCCGCGGGTTGGATCGCGTTGCAGACGAACTTTGCGATATCGGGCGACCAGGGCACGATGTCGATCTTCTCGCCTCGCATCTCCTGCACGACAGCCTGTACGCGCGAGCCCTTCATGCCCACGCAGGCGCCCACCGGATCGACGTCGGCGTCCTTGGAGGCGACGGCGATCTTGGCGCGCTCGCCCGGCTGACGGGCCGTCGCCATGATCTTGACGATGCCCTCATAGATCTCGGGAACCTCAAGCTCGAAGAGCTTCTCGATGAGCCGCGCATCGGTGCGGCTCAGGACGATCTGCGGGCCTCGGGCTTCTCTTTTGATCTCTTTAACATACGCCTGCACGCGGTCGCCCGCGCGGTAGGACTCGCGCGGAATCTGCTCGCGCACGGGCAGCACTGCCTCCGCGCGACCGAGGTCGACGATCACGTTGCCGCGCTCGAAGCGTCGTGTGATGCCGGTGACCAGCTCGCCCTTGCGATCCTTGTACTCGTTGTAGATGACGTCACGCTCGGCGTCGCGCACGCGCTGCATGATCACCTGCTTGGCGGTCATCGCGGCGATACGGCCAAATTGCTGACGGGCAGTCTTGATGTTGAGGACATCGCCGTACTTGCGGTCGGCCTCCTCGGCGCGCTCGTGATCCCGATCCAGGTAGTAGATCTGGAAACCCAGCTCGTCGTCGAACTGGACGTCTGGGTCGACCAGAACCGCCTTGGAGTGCGGCAGCTCGCGTGCGTAGGCCTCGACCTCCTCATCGGGGACGACGACCATGTACATCATCAGCTCGACCTCGCCCCGCTCGGGGTCGTAGGCCGCTTCAAGTTCCCGCTCGGGTCCGAAGGTCTTGCGCGCGGCGGAAAGAATCGCCTGCTCGAGCGCTTCGATCAGGATCGCCCGATCGATGCTCTTCTCCTTCGAAACCTGGTCGATGATCTGGTTCAGGCCGCTGATCATCACGCTTCTCCTTGGCTATCGGAGTTGGGAAGGGCCGAATCGGCCGCCTCCATCGTGTTCATTTCTCGCGCTGCGTTCTGCGCGGCGATTTGTTTGCCCATGCTTTGCCACTCCTGAGGGGTCGGACTCAATTCCGCCCGGTCGACTTCGGCGAGGTCGACCACTCTCTGTCGGTCGCCTGCCATCTTCAGGCTCACCCGGCCGCCCTCGCAGCCGTCGATGACCCCTTTCACACTCTCTTTACCGCCCTCGGAGTCCGATCGCAGGCTGAGCCTGGCCGTCGTGCCGCGGTAGCGAAGGAAATCCGCCTCGCCTCTCAGGCGCCGGTTGATGCCCGGGCTGGACACCTCAAGCTCCCAGGGCCCGTCGAACAGATCCTCGACATCCAGCAGCGCGTTGAGGCGTCGCGAGACGCCCATGCAAGCCGCGATGCTGACGCTGCCCTCGCCGGGCAGGCGATCGATGAAGATCGCGAGGCGCCAGGACCGCCGCGGGCTGCCCGTAAGTCGGAGCTCGATGAGATCCAGACTCGCTGCCTGCACGACGGCCTCGACCATCGGCTCGACCCGCTGTCGGGTCCCCTCTACACCGTGCGTCGGGACGCGCCGTTCGGCGGCCGTCGTGCCGCCCGCACCCTCGCCGCCTTCGTCGCCCTCGCCGTTGTCCACCTCGCGAGACACCGGCGCCGCTCGGGACGGTGGACGTTCCCGCTGCTGTTGCCGACCCCGCGCAGGGGAAGGTCTCTGGAACGGTCGTCGCTTCTGCGCCATCTACACCTGTCCGGTTCGTCTGTCCGGTTCGTCTGTCCGGTTCGTCTGTCCGGTTCATCTACACCTGCGCTGCCTTTCGCGCAGCGTCTCCCTTTCCGCTTGCCACCGGCGTGAGCCAGTCGTGCGCAGCAGATCGACCCTGCCCCCGGGCCGCAGGTTCGTTTCACCACCCATGTAGGGAGCGTAACCCGCGGCGCGCGGCCCACCCCCGGCTCGTCTCGCAGACGAGAGCCAAGGTGGGGCGAAGCCAGTCGCCGGTGCGGACTCCCTGGGGCGGGAGGCCTCGCCGGCTGCGTGTCACGTCTGCCTCACGAACGGGCCGACGTCGGCTTCGCAGCGCCAGGTCGCAGCGAGGTCGCGCCGGCAGCGTTCGCTGCGATCGCGACCCTCGGAGGCGCCACCCGGACTCGAACCGGGGATGGAGGATTTGCAGTCCTCTGCCTTACCAGCTTGGCCATGGCGCCCTTCAAGCGGCGCCCTGGATACTGAAAACGAGGCCGCAGGTCAAGCGTGCGCCCAGTTATAGGTTATTGTGCGCCGCGCGGATGGCCGAGCGACATCGACAAGACCCCGCACGACCCTGGCCAGGGGCGTCCGCTACAAGGACGAGACCTCGACGCGCCATCGTCCGCCAGCCTCTCCATCGCGTCGAAGGGTGATCGGCGCCGGCATCCTTCGGGGAGCGTGGAGGAAGACCTTCATGCGCTCCTCGCCTTTGATCGGCTTCTCCGGCTGGGTACGGCTCACCTGGTAGGTTCCGACGTCGTTTGGGTCAGTGAGGTACGATCGCACGTTGCGACGCAGCTGCGCCCACGTGTAGGCGCGCAGGCTCTGGTCTAGCAACGGGCTGCCGCGGCGGTTGCTGTGGCTGAGCGCCTTGAAGCGGTCGAACTGGGCGTCGGCCTCGTCCGGATCGGCCGGCACGTCTTCGAGGACCAGTTGGAACACCTCGCAGAGAAGCTCATGGGCTTCTGCCATCGGCGCCAACTCGAGGTCGCTCGCCAGGGGAGGCGCTGCGGTCGTTGTCGATACGCTGCCGGGTCCTGCTCGCCGGGCCGCCGTCGAACCCGGACCGGTCCCGCCGATCTGATCGGGCGGGGCCGTACGGCTCTTCGCCGCGTCCTCGAGGCGTGCGACGCGGTCGTGCAGCTTTGCGATCGCCGATTCCAGCTGAGAGAGGGCGGTGGTCAAAGCCGCCACCGGCGCCTGTTCAGCAGCCGAAGCCAGCGCGCCCTCTGCTTCGCCTACCGTCACCGTCTGGCCTCTGCTGTCTGAGGTCTTGGAGCCTGACACCGGCTTCTTCGCGGCCGCCGGCTTCCGGTTTGCCGCCACCTTTGTCGCCGGCTTTCGGCTCTCCGTTAGCTTCGCAGCCGGCTTCGGGCCGACTGCTGCCTTCGCAGCCGGTTTTCGGTTCGCCGCCGCCTTCGCCGCCGCCTTCGCAACCGCCTTCGCAGCCGGCTTCTGGCTCACCGCAGCCTTCGCAGCCGATTTCCGCGCCGCAGGCGCCTTCCGGGCTGGTGTCGAGGTAGCAGTCGACTTTGCGGTCCGCGTCTTGGCGGCCGCCGGTTTCTTTGCTTTCGCATCCGTCGCCACGTGCTTCTCCCTGGGCCGCGCCGGTTTCTGCCTGGATGGCACCAGGTGCGCAGCACACCCGCGCGTTGTCATCGATCCTGGCGGTCAGCGACCTTTGTACTTCAGCGCGATCAGGCAGTCGAGGTAGTCGCCCGACCGCAACAGTTGGTAGTCCGGCTGGATCTGTGGATTCGGGTCGGCCTTGACGATCCGGTCGGTGCGGCCGCGTTTCTTGACGCAAGCCTCCAACAGCGGCACCAGGCGAGACAGCGGCGACTTGTGCACGGCGGTGATCGGCTCGAGGTGGTTATTGAGGTTCTCTTCGCGGAAGCCCACGGGCGTCTTGCCGTCCGCCTTGGGCGCGATCTCGACGTCGGGGTGTACGCCGATGACCTGGATCGTCTCGCCGGCGGGGGCGTAGTACCGCGCCACCGTCAGCTTGATGTAGTAGTCCGGGTGCAGCGCCGGCTCGAAGAGGGTCTGTACCGACGCCTTGCCAAAGGTCCGCTGGCCAAGCACCAGACCGCGGCCGTTGTCCTGGATCGCCGACGCGACGATCTCGCTGGCAGACGCAGCGCCGTCATTCACCAGAACAACCAGTGGCAGGTCGTAGTCACTCGACGAGCCGTGGGCATCATGGACCTCCTCGTCTCGGCGTCGACTCCTGACGCTGACGATCCTGCCGCTGGGCTTGAAGCCGTCGACGAGCTGGCGGTCGCCCGGCAGGAACATGTCGGCGATGTCGATCGCGCGCGTCAGCAGGCCGCCGCTGTTGTTGCGGAGATCGAGGATCAAGCCGGTGAGCTTGCCGCCGGGGGCGAGGCGCGCCAACTCCTTGAGCTTGTTGCGCAGGTCGCGGGCGCTCTGCGGGATGAATCCGGTCATCTTGATGTGCGCGAAACCGGGGAAGTCCTTGAGGAGCTTCCCCGTCACGTTGTTGATCGCGATGTGGGCCCGGATGATCGAGATGTCGATCGGATCCGGCTCACCTTCACGCACCACTGTCAGCGTCACCGGCGTGTTCTTGGGCCCGCGAATGAGCTTGACGACCTTGGTCAGCAACCAGGTAGCGACGTCGATACCGTCGACTTTGGCGATGACGTCCCCCGCGCGGATGCCGGCGCGCCACGCGGGCAGGCCCTCCATGGGGTTCTCGACGATCGTGCGCTCGTCGCGCTGTGTGAGGACGGCGCCGATCCCCTCGAACGAACTGTCTTGTGTCTTGCGAGTCGACTCGTCCCATGCGGCCCTTGAGATCACAGAGGAATGTGGGTCGAGGGCGTAGAGGTAGCCGCTGGCCGCGGCCAACCACGCGCGGTTCATGTCGATCGGCCGCTCCCTCTTCGCGTTCTTGGCGTCCTTGGTGTCCTTGGCGTCCTCGGCGTCCTCGGCGTCCTCGGCGTCCTTGGCGCTCGCGGCTTCGTTGGCGCTCGCGCCTTCCTTGGGGTCCTTCGAGTCTTTGGCGACCTCCGCGCCGCGGGCTCCCTTGGCGCCCTTCGTCGCCTTGGCGCCGCTCTTGCCCGTCGCGCGTTCAGCGCCCTCGGCTTCTTCGGCTCCCTTGGCTCCCTTGGCTCCCTTGGCTCCCTTGGCTCCCTTGGCTCCCTTG
>CALGHC010000799.1 GCA_937915965.1 uncultured Myxococcales bacterium | reverse complement strand
TCGCGGTCGTCGTGCTCGCGGATGGCGATGACGACGACGCGGTGGCCCAGACGGCGCGCGTGCGCGCAAGCCTGCCATAGGGGCTCGTGGCTGCCCTGGGTACGACGGAAGTCCGAGACGATCAGGATCGCAAAGGGTCCGTTGCGGGCGCGCAGGGCGCGCTTGACCCCATCGGCGAGGCCAGCGATCCGACGCGTCCCAGGCAGCGCGGCCCGATAGGGCAGGTGCAGATCCATCGCCCGACAGAAGCGCCGAAGGATCGACAGGTCGGCGCGGGTCGAGGGCTCTGGGCCCCGGCGCGCGGGGAGGCGTTCGCGCGCGGGCAGACGTGCCAGCGCGGCCATGACCGTGCGCTGCCGGTAGATCACGTAGCCGTGGCCGACGGCGTCGTTCGGGAGGGGCACCCGCTCCACCGCGCGCAGGTAATCGGCCACCGCATCAAGAAGGTCCTCATCGCTCATGGGGGTGAGGTCCTCGGCCACGGTCCGGCGAATGTCGAGCAGGGCGGCGGCCGTGTCTCGCAGGGAGACCAGGCCCTCAAGGACGGGGCGCTGGTCGATCGTCCGGCCATCGACCAAAGCGAGCCCAAACGGGACGTGCTGGCGGGCGCTGCGCTCTGCCAGCGAATGAACCAGGTCGAAGCTCTGGTCGAGGGCGCTCATGCCGATTCGACCGTCGCGCATCGATGCACCGGTATCGAGGACCACGAAGATCGAGCGCGCCCGCTGGTGCTCGAAGACCCGCGTCATCAGCCGACCGCGGCGGGCCGACGCCTTCCAGGCGATGTGCTTGAAGGGGTCACCGCTGTGATGCTCGCGCAGCTCGCGCAGCTCGTCGCCCTGCCCCGGCACCTTGTCAGGCTGCTGGCCAACCACCGCCCGAGCCACTCGCCGCCGGGTCTCAGCGAGCCTGTTGGGCTCCAGCGGAAGGCTCCGTGGCAGGACCGCGATCTCGTAGGGGCACGGCACGAACACCTCGACAGAGGCCAAGCCCATCGCGTCGACCAGTCGGGCGCGCAGACCAAGGACGCGATGAACAGCCGCCGTGCGTGCGACCACCTCGACGTCTAGAACTGCCTGACGCGTCGCCAACACCTGAGCGCTGCTTTGACGGACCGCCACCTCGACCCCGGTCGTGGTCACCCACGCGTGGATCCGCACGTCCATTCCCGCGAAGGCCGGCTCTGCACGCAGCGACAACTGCAGCCGGACCGTTTGATCAACGCGGTGCGATCGGACCGTCAGCGCCTCGGTGCTGGCCGCGCCGTGGTGGCTCTGCAACAGGGCGAGAAGGCCCCAAGGCGGCCGCATCGGGTGCAGGCCAGAGCGCAGCCGCATCACCTCGCCGAGCAGACCAACGGCCAGCAGGATGCCAGCGAGCAGGGCACCGGGCGACCCGAGGATCAGACCGGCAGCGGCCAGACCGAGGGCAGCGGTCAGGAGCATCTGGCCGCGCTGTTCAAGCATCGTCGCCGGCCCAGTGGATGCCACCGTTGCCGCCGGGCGCGGGCGGCAGAGTGGCCGACCCTTCCCGAGAGGTCTCCATCACCGGAGTCGTGCGAAGCACGTCGCGCACGACATCAGCGGCCGTCGTGCCCTCGATGGCCGCGTCGGTCGTGACCATGACCCGATGCTCAAGCACCACTGGCGAGAGCAGCCGCAGGTCGTCTGGTGAGACGTAGTCTCTCCCCGCGAGCAGGGCCCACGCCTTGGCCATTCGGATCAGCCCCAACGAAGCGCGCGGCGAAGCTCCGAGAGCCACCCGGCCGTGAGAGCGGGTGGCCTGGATCAGGCGAACCGCGTAGCGCATGACGCGCTCCTCGACGTGAACCCGGTCGACCAGATCGGATAGCGCGATCACGTCCGTGACGGACGCAACCGGCTCCGGCTCGGCGACCTCCCGGTTGTACGTCTGCAGCATCTGGACCTCGTCGGCCGTGGTCGGATAATCCAGCCGGATCCGCACCAGGAAGCGGTCGACCTGCGCCTCAGGCAACAAGTAGACGCCCTCCTGCTCAACCGGATTTTGGGTCGCGAGGACGAGAAACGGCATGGGCAGGCCGAGAGTGAGACCGTCGATCGTGACTTGTCGCTCCTGCATCGCCTCAAGCAGCGCAGACTGGGTCTTGGCCGGGGCGCGGTTGATCTCGTCGGCGAGGACCAGCTGCGCGAAGAGCGGACCACGGCGCAGCTCGAACTCGCTGGACTTGGGGTTGAAGATGAACGTGCCGGTGATGTCCGCGGGCAAGAGATCCGGGGTGAACTGCAGACGCCGGTAGTCGCAGCCCAGGACGCGCGCGACGGCCTTGGCTAGCGTCGTTTTGGCCAGCCCAGGCACGCCCTCGAGCAGTACATGGCCGCGTGCCAGCAGGGCGGCAAGCAGGACGATGATCACCCGGTCCTCGCCGATGTAGACGCGGGCGACCTCGGCGACGACCTGATCGCGCATGCCGACCGCGCGGGCCAGCTCGGCATGGCTGAGCGCCTGCGCTGCTGCTGCCGGGGGGAAGCCGGCAGCAGCAGCGGGCCTGGCACCAGACGCTGGTTCGGCAGACACGCCAGGTTCGGCGGACGCGACCGACTCGGCGGCGTTGTCGACTGCGACGGGGGGGGAGATGGGCTCATCTGCGTGACTCATCTATCGACTCCGTGGGAATGGGCCGGTTTGCGCCCCCAGTCCAATGCGGTGTGACTCAAGACGTGCTCGGCCCACTCGACCTCAGCGGCCAGCTGAGTAAAGCGGCCGCGGTCGACCTCGATGATCGCACCGCCTCCAGCGACCTCTTCGAGGGCCTCGACGATCTCGGCGAGACGCCGCCCAGCGTCACCGGAAAGCTGCCCGTTGTCGACGAGCCTTGCAATCGCGGACCTCAGGGCAGCCGGGGCGGGACGGCGTCCGCTGCTCGGTACCTGAGATGCCACCTGCGAGCGACCGGCCGCAACGACCAGGCGTCCCAGGTGGCCGGCGAGCATCCGAGCAGGCTTGCGGTAGTCGGCTCGCTCGTGGGCCAGCCAAGCCGAGACGGTGTCGAGCAAGACACCGTGACGACCCGCATCCGGCAACGTCGGCGGCCGCGCAGGCGCCCGTAGACGGGCATGAAGCAGAGTCGGGACGCCCAGCCCGAGCAGCACCAGCAACCAGCCCAGGGGTGCGGCCCCGGCGCGGGCCAGTCGCCGACGCATGCCGGCCGCGGCCGCCTCGATCCAAGCACGCACCCCACCCCCTGGGGCCTCCGGCCCGCTCGCGCGCGCGACGAAATGGCCCCTGACACCAGTCGGGCGGACAGCGAGGACGACGTGACACGGCCTGCCTTCAAGGCAATACAGGCGCAGGACGTTGGCGACGAACTGCTTGTTGCCAAAGCGAT
Source organism: uncultured Myxococcales bacterium (assembly GCA_937915965.1). GTDB lineage: Bacteria > Myxococcota_A > UBA9042 > UBA9042 > UBA9042 > CALGHC01. Next base: position 1,241 of record CALGHC010000799.1, on the reverse strand, counting down.
GGAAGCGGCGGGTCATCGCATTGATAAAGATGCTCGGGTCGGAGATCGCCAGGAGGCGACCGGCGCCTTGCCGCGCCTCCATGACCCACGCACGCACGCCGTCTGCCCACGTCGCGCGGGCGATTACCTTGATGTTCGGGATGGCAGCAGGGGCTGCTTGCAGCGTCGCTGGGTGGTTGAGGACGACCTCGTTGACCTGCCAGGCGAGGTGGCTGCCCCAAGCGGGCTCGGCATGCATCCGCGGCAGATGTCGCAGACCGTCGCCGTACCATGATTCAGCCGGTCCGGGCCGGCCAACGAGTTCAATGCCAACGGCCGCCATCCAGTCGGCCCCGGCGCCAAAATCGTCGGCGACAACGACGCGCCCGCCTGCGGCGAGGAACCGCCGCAGCTCGTGGCCGCCGTCGCCTGGCGAGGCCTGGGGCGCGATGATCAGCAGCACGTCACGCTCGGATATCTGCCCCCAATCCACGTCCTCGCGGATCACAAGGTCGACATCGACCTCGCGCGCCGTCGCTACGAGATAGGCCAAGCCGTTCCAGGCGTCCGACGCCGGATCGAAATCGGCCCCATTGGCCGGCGAAGACGTCGCGCTAGCAGCGAATCCGAGCGTGATCAGGGCGGCCAGCAAGCACGAGCCCCAGCATCGAGCCGCGCGCGCGCCGGCTGGCTCGCGCCCCTGGCGATGCGTCCATTCGCGTCGCTGAAGCCAGGAATCGCTCACGACTGGGCCTCCTCGACTCGCTCTAGGGCGCCGTGCACGTCGACGACGGAGCCCGCCTCCACCGGCGGACCGTAGACGACGCGCTCGACATTTCGCACGGCGTGGCGAATCTCGGCGTGACCCCGCCGGCTCGCATCCCGCCATCGCTTCTCAGCGTCGCGGGGGGTCTCGACTCGCCAGTCGACTGCGCGACCAGTCCAGCGGCGGATGGCGACGCCGAAGAGCCCCCGAGCGATGGCACGCCGGCTGCGGGGCAGGAGCTCGCAACCGTCAAATCGACCATCATGAGGCAGGCTGACTTCGACCCGCAGCGTCTCGTGCTCGTGGCATTCTACCTCAAGGTCATAACGGCCGGCGGGCAGGTCGACACGCTCAAACACCCCATCGTCACCAACTGCGACGAGGACGCCCCCGCCGTCCGATGCCCGAGTCAATCGCAGATTCGCGGCGCACGGCCGGCCGGTCTCGCCGTGGACGATGGTACCGGCGAAGACCCCCGAGCGACCGCGACCGGCCC
>CALGHC010000798.1 GCA_937915965.1 uncultured Myxococcales bacterium | reverse complement strand
CGTACCTGGCCGGTCGCCGTCTCGTTCCTGGAGCGACCGCTGCCGCGCGACGACCGCCGCGCCCTGGTTACCGCGGTCGTTGCCGGCGTCCGTGCCGCTCTGCGCGACGAGGCCGAGGGTGACGTCCTGGTCTTCCTTGCCGGGCGGGCCGACATCAACCGGTGCGCCGCGGCCCTCGGAGACCTGACCGACGCTGCCGGCGCCGCGGTCGCCGTCCAGCCGCTGCACGGTTCGCTGCCCGCCGATGCCCAGGACCGTGCGCTGCGGCCCGTGGCAGGTCGACGGGTCGTGCTCGCGACCAACCTCGCCGAGACCTCACTGACCATCGATGGAGTCACGGCCATCGTCGACAGCGGTGAGGCGTTTCGGCCGCGCGTCGATCTGGCGTCGGGCCTGGAGCGAGTCGAGCGGATACCGATCAGCCGCGCATCGGCGGACCAGCGCGCGGGTCGGGCCGGGCGCACGCGGCCGGGCCGCTGTCTGCGCTTGTGGACCGCCTCGGACCATCAGGGCAGGCCCGCCTTTGATGCACCCGAGATCGGCCGGGTCGATCTGAGCCGGTTGGCGTTGGAGGTCTTGGGCTGGGGCAGCGATCTGCAGCGGACTCGCTGGTTCCAGGCGCCACCCGCTCGGGCGTCGCAAGCCGCCCTGGCCGCTCTCGCAGCGGTCGGTGCCGTCCGCGAGGGTCGCCTCACGCCGATCGGTAGGGACTTGCTGGCGCTGCCTCTGCCCCCTCGCCTGGGCCGGTTGGTCGTCGAAGGCGCCCACCGCGGGCTGCTGCGCGATGTGGCGCGCGTCGCGGCGTTGCTTGCCGAACGTGACGTCTTCCACGAGCCCCCCCAGACCAGCGCTGACAGCGACATCGGTACCCGACTCGCCGTGATCGGCGGCGATCAGCGGCGCGGCGGTGGCGGTCGCGTCGATCCCCGTGCGGTGGCGGCGGTGCGTCAGGCCGCCGCCCAGATCGAGTCCGTCGCTCGCCGCTGCCTCAGCGTCGCAGGTGGCTCGGACAGAACCGCCACGGAGACAGAGATCGCCCGCGCCCTGTTGGCGGCGTTCCCGGAACGGGTTGGCGTGCGTCGCGCGGTGGACGGCAAGCGCTATCTGTTCGCCGACGGCAGTGGGGCGAGCTTGTCACCTCACAGCTCGGTCCACGGCGCCGACCTGTTGCTCGCCGTGGCCCTGCGCGCAGGGCCACGGGGGTTGCACTCCGAGCCGGAGATTCAGCTGGCGTGTCGCATGCAGCGTTCCTGGCTTGAGGTCACGGAGGCCGTCGAGACCCGCTTTGATAGCGTCCGTGAGGCCGTCGTTCAGCAACGGCTTGAGCGCTTCGGCACCCTGGTCTTGCGCGAGCTTCCGGTGGGCGCCGACTCGGACCGGCCCGCAGCGGCGAAGGCCCTCGCCCAGGCAGCGCGAGGTGCGCCTTGGCGGGCATTTGACGTGGGGCCCGACGCTCTGGCGCTGATCGCTCGGCTCCGCTTCGTCGCGACGTACGCGCCCGCGCCCGTGTGCCGCAAGGTGTCACTTGACCGTGACGGCGGTACACCCGCGCATGCGCTTGTCTTTCTCGGCCTGATCGCAGGCGAAGTTGCCGACCGCGACACGGCCGCCATGATCGACGCGCTGGCCGAGGGTCGGCGCAGTTTCGCCGAGCTGCGTCGTGTCGACCTGCGGCGCTACCTCCACGAGGCCATCTCCGGCCGCGATCGAGCGCTGCTTGATCGCCTCGCGCCTGAGGGCATCGTCCTTCCCGGCGGTGCGCGCGCCGCGGTCGTGTGGAGACCGGGTGAAGTGCCCTTCGTTGCCGCTCGAATCCAGCAACTCTTTGGTCTGCGCGAGACGCCGCGGATCGCGAACGATCGCGTGGCCCTGCAGGTGCATCTGCTCGCTCCCAACGGTCGCCCGCAGCAGGTGACCAGCGATCTCGAGAGTTTCTGGGAGACCACCTGGCCGCAGATCCGCAAAGAGCTGCGAGGCCGCTATCCCAAGCATGCCTGGCCGGAGGACCCGTTCTCCCCAGCCGCCCTCGCCGCCGCCGCCCCACGCCGTCGTTCGCGACGATGATTGGCTGGGGTCCTGGGCGCCAACGGCGCTTACAAGATTCCATGCTGCCAGTCGGGCCCAAAATCCTGTATACTCGGTTCGGCTTTGACTATAGGGAGAGGCCCGGCGCAGCGACGGTCCCCATCGTTCGCGCCCCTCGGACCCGTCGAAGCGGAGGTCCACAATGACGCTTACTGCTCGGAATGATTGGAATCATTGGTCGGCTGTGGCACTCGCCGCGGCGCTCGCGCTGACGCTTGTCGCGTGTAGCAACGGCCCGGCCACCAACCCGGGCGCCACGGCGGGGCCCTCTTGGACGCCCCCCGAACAGGACGTCGCCGCGGACATCGCGGCCACCGGCGACGACGACACCGCGGCGCCCGCCGATGACGCGGCCCCAACGGATCCAGCCGACGCCAACGCACCCGACACGACCGCGGTGGACCCCGAGGACGTCGCCGAGACCCCGGACGTCACCAACGAGGGCGACGCGGTGGTCGTCGACACCGACGAGGCGCCCGACGCCGATCAGCCGGACGCCGATCAGCCCGACGCCGATCAGCCCGACGCCGATCAGCCCGACACCAATGAGCCCGACGCCGATGAGCCGGACGCGGGCGAACCCGACTCGGACGAGGGAAGTGACGCCACTGGCGGTGGAGATGACAGCAACGGTGGTGAGCCGGACGTCGACAAGCCGGTGTGCGTCGACGAGGACGGCGACGAATTCGGCACGGGTTGCGAACTCGGTGACGATTGCGACGACAAGAACAAGAATTTCGCGGTGTACTGCCCCGATTGCAGCAAGGGCACGTTCGACGGTTGTCCCTGCAAGTCGGGGCCCGTGCCGTGCTACACCGGCGACCCGCTCTTCATCGGCAAGGGGGCGTGCAAGGCCGGTCTGCAGCAGTGTATCGGCGGATTCTACGGCGTGTGCGTCGGCGAGGTGCTCCCCGATGCCGAGGGCTGTGACAGCGTCGACAACGACTGCGACGGACTGACCGACGAGGGCGTGCTGTCGAGCTGCGGCAACTGCGACATGAGCTGCACCAAGCAGGGCCAGGGCCCAGCGACCGGCGCTCCGTTCGATCCCGCCAAGGACAACTCCAGCGGCGTCAAGCTCGACCAGAACGGTTACCTGATCCTCGACGCCAAGCAGACGGCCCAGACCAAGCACTTCATCTGGATCGCCAACTCCCCCGAGGCGTCGATCAGCAAGCTCGACACCAAGACCGGTTGGGAGACCGCTCGCTACTACGTCTGCAGCAGCCCATCGCGCACGTCGGTCGACCTGATCGGTGACGTCTGGGTTGGCTGCCGAGGCGACGGTGGTGTCGTCAAGATTCACGCCGAGATGAACACCTGCTCCGACAAGAACGGCAACGGCAAGATCGACACCAGCACTGATCTCAATGGCGATCACATGATCCAGCCCAACGAGATGATGCCCAAGGGCCAGGACGAGTGCATCTGGTTCACGGTGTATCCCGATGGCAACACGGTCGCGCGGGCAGCGGGTGTCGACAAGGACAACTTCGCGTGGGTCGGTTGGTGGTCATCCAAGCACCTGCGCCGCCTCGATCCCCTCACAGGCGCGTCGGTCCACCTGATCGCCATCCCGAGCAACCCCTACGGCCTGGTGATCGACCAGAAGGGCATCATCTGGGTGTCCGGCCGCAGTCCCAATCAGCTTGTCCGGGTTGACCCGAAGACCGACGCGGTCAAGGGCTACAATCCGGGCGGCGGCTACACTCCGTACGGCATCAACGTTGACGTCTTCGGCAAGATCTGGACGCCGCACTACCCCAAGGGGCAGTCCTGGCGATTCGACCCGCTCACTGGCCAGTGGGCGACTGTGCAGCACCAGACAAACGGCCGGGGTTGTGCGACCAGCAACGACGGCTACATCTACGTCGCCAACGACGCCTCAAGTTCCATCGCGATCATCAACGGCACGACGCTGCAGAACGAGGGACAGGTGTCGGTGTCGCAGTGGGGCAAGTATCCGGTCGGCGTCGCCTTGGACTTCGACGGCTACGTCTGGGCGGTGCTGCAGAGCCCGGGCGGAGCGGTCAAGATCGATCCGAAGACGAAGCAGGTGATCGGTTCGTACCCGACCGGCAAGTCGCCGTACACCTACAGCGACATGACCGGCTACACGCTGGCGAACTTCACTGCGCCCAGCGGTCAGTACAAGACGATCTTCGGCATCGCCGGCTACCAGGGTGACATCGCCGAGATCCCCGAGAGCACCGAGTGGCAGTCGATCGATGTGCAGTCGGTCACCCCAGGCGATTCGTACTACAAGATGCGCTTCCGCGCCGCCCAGGATCTCGACAAGCTGCTCGCCGTGCCGTGGGTGGCGCCGAATGATAAGTTCAACGACAAGATGGTGATGCCGTACGACATCAGCGCCATGCAGCCACCGCTGAAGGGTCGCTTCCTGCAGGTCGAACTCGAGATTCACGCCGGCGACAAGGACAACACGCCGGTGATCAAGAGCATCCAGGCCAAGGGCAAGCTGCAGGCAGACGGGCCGTAGCCAGGCCGTAGCACGACCGGGCTGCGGCTGAACGGTGCCACGCCAAGCGCGGCGCAGACGCTTTGTTTCCCCAAGATTTGTGCGTGTCGGTGGCGCCGTTGTGTGGCGCAGCGATCGTGTCGATACTCGCCGTTCGTGCGTCGCGACGCGCGGTCCCACCCGTATGCCCCGGACGGAAACATGCGCATTGCCATCACCCACAACCTGCAGATCAGCAACGCCGAGGAAGAGGCCGAGTTCGACACGCGCGAGACTGTCGCTGCTCTCGCCGGGGCGCTCGGCCGGATCGGTCACGAGATCGAGCTCGTCGAGGTCTCCGGCCCGGCGTCGCGAGTCGTCGCGCGGCTTGAGGCCCTCGCCCCCGACCTCGTCTTCAACACGGCAGAGGGGCGCTCTGGGCGCTATCGGGAGGCATTCTTCCCGGGTCTCTTTGACCAGCTGTCGATGCCCTACACCGGCTCGGATGCCTGGGTGTGCACGCTGACCCTCGACAAGCAGATGACCAAGCTCGTGCTCGCCGCGCACGGCATCCCGACGCCGCGCTGGCGCTACGTGGAGCGGCTCGACGAGCTGGACGGCATCGACCTGCGTTTTCCAGTGATCGTCAAGCCGAACTTCGAAGGCAGCTCAAAGGGCATCACCCAGGACTCGATCGTCGAAGACCGCGCGACGCTGACCAAACGCGTGCGAACGTGGCTCAGCCGATACCCCAGCGGTTTGCTCGTCGAGGAGTTTATCGAGGGCACCGATGTCGTCGTGCCGTTCATCGAGGGCGTCTCGCCGAAGACCGGCGGGGTGCTCGCCCCGGTCGAGTACGTCTTTGACGCGGCGGCGGTGAAGGGACGGCGGTGGAACGTCTACGACTACGAGCTCAAGCACGCGTCGAGCGAGGCTGTCGACGTGCGCGTTCCGGCGGTCTTGCCGCCAGGTGTGGACCGCGAGATCGAGAGGCTGTCGCGCGACGTGTTTCGGATCCTCGGGGTACGCGACCTGGGACGCATCGACTGGCGCATGGACGCGGACGGCAAGTTGTTCTTCATTGAGATCAACGCCCTGCCGAGCCTCGAGCCGGGCGCCGGGATCTACGCAGCGGCGGCCCTTGCAGGGCTGGAGTCGATCGATGCGGTGCTCGGCGCGGTCGTGGCGAGCGCGGTGCGGCGCCGTGGCCTGAAACCGGCGGCGCCGCGTCGGGCTCGGCGACAAAGGTTGCGTGTCGGCCTCGCTTTCAACCTCAAGCGCAGCCAGCCACGCGGTGGCGGGGACGACGACAGCGAGGCGGAGTTCGACAGTCGGGCGACCATCGACGCGTTGTCAGCGGCGATCGCTTCGTACGGTCACGAGGTCATCGAGTTCGAGGCGGTCCCAGAGATGCCAGCGCTGCTCTCCGCGACGCCGGTCGATCTCGTCTTCAACATCGCCGAGGGGCTGCGGGGGCGGCACCGCGAGTCGCAGATCCCCGCCCTCCTGGAGCTGATGGGGGTGCCGTACACCGGCTCGGATCCGGCGGCGCTGACCGTCGCCCTCGACAAGGGGCTGGCGAAGCGAATCGTTCGCCAGCACGGCATCGCCACGCCGGACTTTGTGCTGATCCACGGTGGCGCCCGCAAACTCCCGCCGGGGATGGAGTTTCCGGTCATCGTCAAGCCCGTCGCCGAGGGCAGTTCGAAGGGAGTGCTGGGCTCGTCGGTTGTCTACAACGAGGTCGAGCTGCGCGAACGGGTGCGCGAGATCGTCGAGCGCTACCGTCAACCGGCGCTGATTGAGACCTTCTTGCCGGGGCGGGAGTTCACGGTGGGGCTGCTCGGCGAGAAGCGGCCGAAGGCCTTGCCCCCCATGGAGATCCTCTTTCTCGATGAGGGAGTCGCACATCCGGTCTACGGCTTTGAGGAGAAGCTCGATTCTCGTCGGGTGCGCTGCCAGGCACCGGCTGACGTCAGCCCGGCGCTCGGGGCCGAACTGGCGCGTATCGCGCGGGCCGCTTTCACCGCCTTGGGTTGCCGCGATGTCGCTCGCATTGACCTGCGCCTGGACGCCAAGGGCCGACCCCACTTCATCGAGTGCAACCCGCTGCCTGGCATGACCCCGGATTGGTCCGATCTCTGCTTGATCGCCAAGGGGGCTGGCATGGACTACCGCACGCTGGTTGGCGAGATCATGGCCCCAGCCATCCGCCGATTGCGCCACAGCGTCCGTGCGGTCGCGGCGCCGCCGGTCCATGAAGCAGCGAAGCCGCCGGTCCACGAAGCAGCGAAAGAGGGAGGCTGACCTTGAGCCCATCATCCGTCGTTCCTGCCGGGCGTGCGCGTCTGCGCGATCTCGGTATCGCCATCGGTCGGGTGCCGACCGGGCCACACAACGCGATAACTGACGTGGCTGGTGTGCGCGTCGGCCATTCCACGGTGATTCGAGGTCGCGGTCGCCTGATCCCCGGCAAGGGGCCCGTGCGCACCGGCGTGACCGCCATCCTTCCCAACGCAGGCAACATCTTCCACCAGCGCGTCGTTGGCGGCGCCTTCATCCTCAACGGCGCCGGCGAGGTCTCCGGCCTGACCCAGGTCGTCGAGTGGGGGCTGATCGAGACCCCGATTCTGCTGACGAACACGCTCTCCGTGGGCACCTGCTCGGAAGCGTGTGTGCGCTACATGGTCGACCGATACCCTGGGATCGGCCGCGAGCACGACGTCATCATCCCGCTCGTCGGCGAGTGCGATGACTCGTGGCTCAATGACATCGCCGGGCGTCACCTGCGCGAAGAGCACGTCTTCGCCGCCATCGAGGCCGCCACCGCGGGGCCCGTCGCAGAGGGCTGCGTTGGCGGTGGCACCGGCATGGTCACCTGCGATCTGAAGGCCGGTATTGGCACCAGCTCGCGTCAGCTGCCGCCCGCAGACGGTGGCTGGACGCTTGGTGTGCTGGTCATGACCAATTTCGGCCGCCTGCAGGACCTGCGCGTCGACGGCGTGCCGGTCGGCGAGCTGCTCGCTCCGCGCTTTGACAACAACGAAAAGCGCCGGACGATCGACGGCAGCATCATCGCCGTCGTCGCGACGGACGCGCCGCTGATGACCCACCAGATTGGCCGGCTGTGCAAGCGGGTGGCGCTCGGCATCGGCAGGGTGGGCTCGTACGCGGCGCACGGATCGGGTGAGATCGTCCTCGGGTTCTCGACAGCGAACACGATCCCGCGCTCTGGGCGCAGACGGGTGCATCGCATCGACGTCCTCGCCGATCACCACATGGACCCGCTCTACCGGGCCGTCGTCGAGGCGACGGAGGAGGCGATTCTCAACGCGCTGTGCGCGGCGACGGAGATGGAGGGAATCCACGGTCGGGTTGTTCCGGCGATGCCTCTCGACGAAGTCGCGAGAATCGTGCAGCAGTGGCGGCCGCCGCAGGCCAGGGATGAGGTGTTGCCCAAACCCATCGGCCGAGAGCTCGCCGGCCCGCTGGCACAGGTGGGGGGCAAGCGAAAACGACGCGGAACGCTCCAATGAAGCGCCTCGCTGCCGACATCACCGGGCGCTTCGCTAGCGCGTGTCCCTTCGAGTGCCCGGGTGCCCGCGCGCTTCGAGTGCCCGGGCGCCCGCGCGCTTCAAATGCCCGGGCGCCCGCGCGCTTCGAGTGCCCGGGCGCACGCGCGCTGCCGGCAGATGTGCGCGACGGCGGCGTCCGGGCGGCGCGGCCTTCCACGACAATCGCGTCGACGTCGGGCCCTTGGAGCGGGAGTGACCCTGGTCTGATTCGAGCGTCGACCTCACCACGCTGAGACTGCGCGCCCCGTTGGCGCATCCCGGCTGGCGCGGTACCATCGATGCCCACGCCAGGCAGAGCCCCCCGAGCCCACATGACCCTTGCCCTCGACCTCGTTCGCGCGATGCGCCCCCGGCAGTGGGTCAAGAACGTCTTTGTCCTGCCCGCGTTGGTCTTTGCGCGCCGTTTGACCGATGTCGACGCCGTCCTGCACACCATCGCCGTCTTTGCCGCCTTCTCGCTGTTGGCGAGCGCGGTGTACCTCATCAACGACGTCGCCGACGTCGAGCGCGACCGCCACCACCCGACCAAGCGCAACCGGCCGATCGCCGCAGGCAAGGTGTCGATTCGGGTGGCGCTGGTTGTCGCTGCGTTTCTCGGCGCCGCTGGGCTTGGAGCGGGCTGGTGGCTGAGCGTGCCGACCGGCGTCGTGCTGACCACGTACGCGCTGATCAACGGCTTGTACTCGGTCTGGCTCAAACACGTGCCCCTGCTCGATGTCTTCCTGATCGCCTTTGGCTTCCTTTTGCGGGTCCTCGCTGGCGCCGCCGCCATCGCCGTCGGGGTGAGTCCCTGGCTGCTGATCTGCACCTTCTTCGTCGCGCTCTTCCTCGCCTTCTGCAAGCGCCGCGCCGAGCTGGTCGATCTGGGCGACGACGCACACCAGCATCGCAGCGCCTTGACTGGCTACGTCGACGTCTATGTCGACCACGTGCTCGCCGCCCTGACCGGCATGACCGTCATGAGCTACGCGCTCTACACCATCGACGCCAACGTCCTGGGCCGGTTGGGCACCGACGCGCTGGTGCTCACGCTGCCGCCATTTACGTTCGGCGTCTTCCGCTATCTCTTCCTGGTGCACGCCCACGGCCTGGGCGGCTCGCCCACCGAGCTCGTGCTGAGCGACCGCGGCCTGCAGGCGACCGGCCTGCTGTGGCTGGTCATCACGATCGCGGCGATCTACCTCCATGTGCAGATCGGCCTGACGGGACCGGGCGCGGGGCTCTAGCGTGACGCGGTCCGCAGCGGCAGCGCCGCTGCTTGCGCTGGTGTTGCTTGCGGTTGTGTTGCTGGCGTCTGCAATCGCGTCCGGACCGGCC
>CALGHC010000797.1 GCA_937915965.1 uncultured Myxococcales bacterium | reverse complement strand
CACTGTGCTGGCGACCTCGTGTGCGACGGCGGCGTCTGCGGTGCGGCCAAAGTGCTCGCGCTTGGCAGCCTCTGTGACCCGGTCGAACAGGATACCGGCTGTGGCACGATGGTCTGCTCATGGAGCGACACGGTGGCGGCGCCAATCTGCACCGCGCCGGGCGAGATTGGCGCGGCATGCATGGTGATGGGGGGGGATTGCGCTGCAGATCTCACCTGCAAGGCGGGTGATCCTGGGACGATCACGGGCCTGTGCGCCAAGCGATCGGAGGTGGGCGAGACGTGCCAGCCGAGCTCTGCTGCCGCGTCCGTTTGGGAGAGCTGCGTGCCCGGCGCGGTCTGTCTGTCCGACGGCGGCGCGCAGCCGTTTGCGGAGGGGATTTGCGCCGCCCTTGCGCCGCTCGGCGCGGCATGCGCGACATCCATTGTGTGCAAGGGTCTCGATGTCTGGTGCGCCGGGGGAGACCTCGGCGCCACGGGCGTCTGCTCGCTCCTGCCCGGCGCCGGCGAGGCTTGCGCGCCCGAGCCGCTGCCGCCCGCGCCACCGCATATGCGTTGTTCCGTCGGTCTCGACTGCGACCCGACCTCCGGCCTGTGCAGCGCTCTGGCCCTCGACCCCCTCGCTGGCGAGCCATGCATGGGCACCTGCGGTGGGGGCCTGACCTGCTACGGGGGATTGTGCACGGCGCCGCTCGGGATCGGTGTCGAGTGCGCGCTCGGGCTTGGTGAGGCGGCCGGTCCCTGCGGCGCGGGCTTGATTTGCAACCCGATCCTGCACGTCTGCGCGCCCGCCTGCCCATAGCGGCCAAATGGCGGGTACATCGATGGGCCGGCCGGCCGCCTACTCTTCGTGGCGACTTGCCTGGTGGCCGTACAGGAGTGAAATCCCTGCAACATCATCGAGTTGGGCGTCAAGTTCGCGCAGAGCCCTGGCGACGAGCGGGCCTTTGCTGGGATGGTAGGAGATCGCCAGCGTCGATAGCTCAAGCTTGTTGACCAGTGGCAATTCGCCCGCCGTCTGCAGGAAGGCTGCCGCTTCGCCGCACGTCGCGAAGCGATCCTCCGGGCTCTTGGCGGTGGCCTGCCGCACGAACTGCACCAGGTCGTCCGGGCACTCTGGCATGCGTGCGCGCGGATCGGGCGTCGGTCGGTGCAGGTGCAGCCGCAGCAGCTCGTCGAGCGTGTCGGCGTCGAAAGGCACCTCAAGGGTGATCAGTTCGTACGCGACGATACCCAAGGCGTACAGATCCGCTCTGCCGTCGAGCTTCTCGCCCAGAATCTGCTCGGGGGGCATGTAGTACGGCGTGCCCAGCAGATGACCGCTTTCTACCTCCGACGCTTCAGCGCTCACCGCGATCCCGAAGTCGAGGATCTTGGCTCGTCGATCCTCAGTCAGGAAGATGTTGGATGGCTTGATATCACGGTGCAGCAGGTTCTTTTCGTGGGAGTACTGTAGCGCCAGGCAGGTCTCCTTAAGGATGCGGCGGATAGCACCCCACGCCAGGCGCTGGCCGCTCTCGATGAGGTCCTCAAGCAGCGTGCCGGTCAGCCGCTCCATGACAATGAAGTGCGTGCCGTAGGCCTGTTCGGTGTCGAGCACGCGGACGATGTGCTCGTGGCTCAGGCTGGCGACGAGGCGGGCTTCGTGGCGGAACTGATCCGCGAATCCTGGGTGGTAGACCAGGGCGTGCGACAGCATCTTCAGCGCGACCAGCTGGCCGAGCTCGGGGTGGACAGCCTCGAAGACCGTCGCGACCGCGCCAGCCCCCAAGCGCCCGGTGACGTGGTACTTGCCCACTTGGCGAATCGAGCCCGACTCCATCAGTCGCTCGCCGACGACCCGCGTGAGGAAGACCGCCGCAGCGGGGTTGCCGCTGACCAGATGCTCGAACGCGGCCCTGTCCAGCCGCAGACAGCGCACCGACGTCTCGGCCGCGACGGTGGCCGTTCGCGGAGCGTTGGCGACGAGGCTCATCTCGCCAAACAGGGCTGGAGCGACCAGGCTGCTCTCGAAGCTCGTGTCCTTCATGTCGCTGCGCACGCGAATACGCACCCGCCCCTGCTCAAGGACGTACATGTCTTCGCCGTCCTCGCCCTGGCAGAGGATCTCCTCTCCCGGCTTGTAGAGAATCGGCGTCATCGCGGCGCGCAGGGACTCGACGGCCCTGTCGTCCATGCCTTGGAAGATCTCCAGCGTGGCCCACGTGGGCCGGCCGAGGCTGTCGACCGCGGAGTCGCGCGCGTCCAACCGGCGATGTGGGCGAATCGAAGGTGGCGGGGCGCTAGGAGGGGCTTCGTCGTGTTGGCTCATTCGTGGGTCTGCTCGCTGTGGGGCGGCTCGTTCGCGTCGGAGGCGCCGACGGCGAGAGGAGCAGCAGCTGGTGTGATGACGACTTCGGCGCTTCTTCGGCCGAGGTAGGCCGGGGACGCTCGATACTGGTCGACGATTTCTAGCAGCAGGATGCGGCCGACCGCAAGCGATGGGATCGCCAGCAGCACGCCGACGATGCCGAAGAGCTCGCCACCGGCCACGATGCCAACGAGAACGACGAGCGGCCGCAGCCCGACTCGGTTGCCGATGATTCGCGGCGTGATGAACAAGATATCGACCGCGTAGAAAGACGAAAACACGGTTAGAACGGCGAAGAACTCGGGCCACGTCGGCGACTCAAGTACGGCAACGAGCACTGAAAGCAGTGTTCCGACGATGAGACCGACATAGGGCACCAGATAGATCAGGGCGGAGAAGGGGCCGATCACCAGGGCGAATGGAACACCGACGATCAGCAAACCGGCGGTTAGCCAGACGGTCGCCAACGCGAGCAGCAGCAGCTCACCGCGCAGGAAACCCATGAGGGTTTCGTCGATTCGCCGGACGACGCGGCTGACACGCGGCAGCTCGGACCGTGGCACCAGGTTGGTCAGGTTCTGAACGATGCGGGTGTAGTCGTCGATGAGGAACGCAGCGACGACGACGATCAGCAGCAGGCTGCCGACGGTCATCGCGATGTCTTTGGCGCTGTTCCACACCCAGCCGAGCAGGGAACGGGCTGGCCCAATCAGTTCGCGAAAGAGGTCCTGCACCGCGCGCTGCAGCGCGTCGGCTTCTACCAGCGAGTCAAGAGACACGCCCAGCGTCTTCTGGAACCACGGCGACCACTCTGTGAGGATGTCGCGGGCTTTGCCGGGCACACTCTGGCTGGCCTGTACCAGCTCGCGGCCCAGCCCAGGCAGCACCACGACGAAGAGCACGATTAGCAATCCAACTGCCGCGGTGAGCGGGACGGTCAGAGCGACGAATCCAGGGACCCGTCTGACACGTAGCCACAGCACCACCGGATGCAGGGCATACGCGATAAAGAAACCAATCAGAACCGGGACGCTGACGACTTTCAGGCGCATCACCAGCCACATCAGCAGGGCTGCCGCCGAGCTGAGCAGCACGACCTGATAGAAGAGGCGCTGCCATGAATCGCTGCGAGTGGGCACGGTCGAGCCTCGATGGGCGGTTTTGCCGGCGTGGTCGGCGAATCGCCGACGAGCATAGCGAGGGTGCCGGGGGATTGCGAGCGCTCGCATGGACCGCCGTTGCCGCCTGGATTACGCTGCTGGGCGTGAACCGCACCGCTCTCATCACCATTGTCGCATTTTTCGCCACAGCGCCGGCGTTCGCGGCTGCGCCGTCGCCTCGGTTCGAGGATCCCGTCTGGCCACCGGCCCTCGAAGTGCCCCGTGGCCGGGCGCTGACGCGCACCGGCGCCGCGCACGATAGGCCGCGCGGGGCTTGGTGCGATTTTGGCCGGCTCGTCGCCGAGCGCAACGCCCTGCCTCAGCAGCTGGACCCGTTGTTTCAAACGCCGCCAGGCGAGCAGGCGCTCGGCAAGGCCATCGCGGCGCTCGTCGAAAGCACGCCTGGCTCCGCGGCTGACGCCGCAGCGCGTGCTCGCATCAGCGGTCTCGTTGCCGGCGATGGCGGTCTCGCGCTGTTTCGAATCGGCGCCCGCAGCGACCGCGCGCGGGTCCTTCACGCGATGCTCGGCGCCACCATATCGTTCGCGCGGGGCCACCCGCGACTCGCCGGCTTTGCCACACCCCTGCTGGTGCACGCCGACGCGGCCGTCGCCGCTGCCGCCGTGCGCTTGCACTTCGCGACGGGCTGCGACACGCCGGCCCTCTACGCCTTTGACGGTCTGCGACACGCCGACGCCTCGGTTCGTGAGGCAGTTGTCGCGGGAGTATGGCGGCAGTCCGCGCGGCGCCCCGACGTCGGCATGATCCGCCGCCTGATCGCCCACGTCCGCGACGGAGCCGAGACCGACCAGCGCGTTCGCGTGTTGATCGTTCGCACAGTTGGCGCGATCGGCTGGCTACCCGCACGGAACGACATCGCCGCCCTCGTCCATCATGCCGACAGCGCCACCGCGGCCGAGGCACTCGCGACGTTCGCCCTGCTCGACGCGACCGTGCCAGCGAAGCTCATCGAAGAGGCCGCGCGATCCCGTGACCCATGGCTGCGGACGGGCGCGGCGCGGGCTATCGCTCGTGGGCAGACGATGCGGCCTGAGCGGGCAAGAGCGCTGCTTGATGGCCTGGCCGGCGACCCGCGCGCGGTCCGCGACCCGGTCAGTGGCGACCGCGTCGCGATCGCGACGTTGGCTGCCGACGCGCTGGCCGCCCTTGGCCTCACCAGAACGCAGCAAACAGGCGAGTCCCGACGCTGAGTACGTTCGCAGGTCGGGTGTTGCGTCCCGCCACCAACTCTTGGGTACGCCAGCTGACGTAGAGCTGCAGCGGCGCACCGAGGCGCAATAGACCCAAGGTCGCTGTCGCGTTGAATGTTTGTTTGTCGCCCGGGCGCCAGGCTTTCTCATTCTTCCAGTCCCACAGGTCGGACTTTGACGTCCAATCGCTTTGCGCGGTGTGCAGGTAGCGGTACGAGACCGTCAGGGTCACCAAGGGCGGGAAACTGCGCGCGACGTCGAGGCGACCCTTGCTCAGCCAGGTCGCGAATGTCGGTCCGACCAACGCAACGACGTCGATCACGAAAGAGCTGGCGAGCCAGTCTCCGCCGTCCACCGTGTAGGTGTCGCCCACGTACGGTCGCAGGTTGAGGAGAAGCGGGTGCTTGAGGCCTGCCGGAGTCACGAACGTGCGCGGCCGCAGCCAGCCGAAATAGCTGTCGACGCCGACGGTCAGTCGATCGACGCCGCCCCAGGAGAAACGTTTGTCGGCGGCGAGGTGGAGCTCCAGATCTGCGTACGAGTGAAGGTGCCAGGCGCTCGTGCCGGCGGTCACGAGGTCTTCGGGGTCGGGTTCGACGCCGGTCGGCAGCGCTCCCTGCAGGTGCACCGCCCATTGGATATTCCACCGGCGGAGCAGCTCTGGGCGGGGTAGTCGGTAGCGGGCGGCCAACACGAGGTCCGCCAGAACCCCCTGGTTGCCGACCCAGCGCTGCACGGGCCGCGGCTGGCCCATCGAGCCCGCCCACTGCCAGAAGTCAGTCTCCGAGTAAGGGCGGCCGAGTTGGCTCTGGTAGTCGCCCGGCGTCCAGCCCATGCGGGTGTCGATCGTCGCATCCAGGACATAGGGAAGCGCGAGCACCGCTGTGAGGTTGTCGGTCACGCCAAAGAGGATCTGGGTCGTGATCAGCCGCAGTCGCACGAACGGATTGGCCGTCACGGTCCCCTGCAGGCCGCCTCCAGGTTCGTAGCGCTTGATGCCTTCGAGTAGCGGCAGCACCTCGCGCCCGTCGCCGAATGCCTTGTCGGTCGTCGAGTTCATGTAGGCGATGTCGAAGACAAACAATCCCTTGGGGACAACGTCCGTCGTGCCTGCGGATCCAAGCGCCGGCATCAGCAGCCCGACCAGCACCGCCGCGATCGCGGCCGATCTGGCCCGGGCCATCGCGCCAGCCGCGTTGGCCCGGCACCTCTCGGCGGCCAGGTGGGTCGACCGCTTCACGGCACCTCCCACAGCGAGACCGCCTCGAAAGGAGCGTCAGTCGCCGGGACCGTTCCCATCGCGTGGTAGATCACCCTGGCCGCCGGATCGATCACGACCGCGTTCATGCTGTCGCTGTGATCGATGAAGTGGGGCCGACGTAGGAGCTCGAAGACAGCTTCACGGTCGAATCCGCCGTAGCCCGCCGCGATGGCTTCGCCGAGCAGCGCGAAGACGCGCTGCGACCGGTACCAGTACGAGCTCCAGTCCCGCTGTGGGCCGATTCGGATGCCCTGCACCTCGATCCGGAAGAGGTCGTCGACGTCGCGGTTGAAGTGAACGCCGACGCGCAGATCGTCCTCGCCCACAGACGCGAGCCGGCGGCCGTGCGAGTCGCGGTTGCCCGGGTCGGCGATCTCGGGGCCATAGTCGACGGCGCCGCCGTCCAGGTCGCCCGACAGGTCGGTCTCGACCTCGACGGCGCGGACGCCGCCTTGGGCGTCGGCGAGGAGGCACACCCAGCCGAACAGGTGGGGCACGCCCCGCAGCCCGGCCGCGCCCTGCAGCACCGTCGAGCGGCCGTCGAGGATCTGTCGGATCGCGAAGCCTATCGGAAGGCCGCGGCCGACAATCTGGGCGTTGGCCAGGTCGCCAATCTTGGGCAACAGGCTCTTGACGATCGCATTGTCCAGCGTGTCCGAATGGTTGCATGTTGCGCCGAGTCCAGCGTCAGAGAGTCCGGAGAGGCCCCAGACGACGCCCGACCAGCCAACTACCGCGAACGGTGGGCCGTCATCGGGGTGGTGCACAAACAACGCGGTATGGTCGTGCGCGGTGTTTGCGTCCAGGAGTGCGAAATGTTGCGCCAGCAGGGTGCGGCCGTCCGTCGTCGCGCTGCCGCGCAGCGCGAACGCCAGCGACGGCGGTTGGCTGCGGCCGTCGTCGAGGCCGCGGTTGGGCACCTCGAAGGGGCGCTGGCCAGCGCCAACAGTCGTAAAGGCGAGCTGCACATCGCGCAGGTTGCTGGCGTGGGCCGGCGGTGGATCGGCTACGATCAGGTCATCGGCGGCCTGAAGGACGAGCGCGACGGTGGCTGCGGCTGGAAGGGCTACCGTCGGTGAAAAGACTACTTCCAGTGTTTCGCCGTCGACGGCGGTGGCCTTGACCGCCGGGTCGCCTGGCTCATACACGGCGCTGTCGAGCTGCACCCGCACGCTCTGCGGATTGACCCCATTCGGATCGCTGAGGACGAATCGGAACACCGGCGAGGTTGGGATCTCGACGAACAACGCGTGAGACAGCGGCTCGATGTCAGTGAGCGTCCCTTCGCCGGGCTCATCCGTCTTGCCGTCGCCGTCGTTGTCGCGGCCGTCGCCCTCCAGGCCAAGGACCTGCGCCTCGGTGAGTTGGGGCGCGTTGCTGCGGCGGATGGCCAAAGCGATGCCGCGCACCGCCATGACCGTGTCGACGAAGGTGTTGAGAATCAGGACCTCGTCATAGGGCAAGCCGGAGCCATCGGCGAGGCCACGCAACTCTTCGCGGAAGCGGTCGGGAAGGTCGGCTTCAATCGCCAAGGCGGAGTCGAGAAGAAGCTGGTATGAGAAGTTGCCCTTGTCGTACGGAGCCTTTCCGTAGCGCGGCAGAAGCCCGGAGATGGCTGGCTGTTCGCGGTTGAGATAGGGCAGGAGCGACGAGGTGAGGAGCGTCGTGTAGAGCGAGTGGACCCGCCCCGACAACGCGCGGCCATGTGCGAGACCCCGCTGGTAGGCGTCGCCGTGAAGGTGCAGAACCACCCGGTGAGGTGGTGCTTCTGCCGCCTGGCATGAAACGATGGCTAGCGAGGTCGAGAGCAGGAGTATCGCGACGCGACGCCGTCGCCAGACGGCGGCATGATCAAGCTCAGGGCGCCAGCCGGGCGTCGGGAGATGGTCGGCCTGCATGGGATCCCGCTGCTGGTGGGCACGGCGAGCGAACGACGTACCGGGTAGCATGGCGGGGAGGCACCGCGCAAGGATTGCGACGGAGTCTTCTCCTTCGGACACGCGCATCCCTGTCGACAAGGTGGCTGGCGAGAAGGTGGCTGGCACCTTTCACCGATGCCCTCACGCGCGTCCTTCACGAAAGCAACCACGCGAGCCCGAGCCCGAGGTAGTTGCCAACTGCGTAGCCGACGAGCCCGGACGCGACACCCGAGATGAGCAAGCGGGGGTTGCCGAGCCGCTCGGCAACTGGGGGTACGAAGGCCGGCCCATATATCGCCGCAGTGGAAGTGATGACGAGTGTA
>CALGHC010000796.1 GCA_937915965.1 uncultured Myxococcales bacterium | reverse complement strand
CGGTGACGCGCAGGTACGGCAGCCCGGCGACGCGGGGCCTGCGGCGGCCAGATCCGAACTCGCGTGACACCGACCTCGGCGGCGCCGTACCATGACCATCCGCTGACATTCGGAGGCCATCATGCCGCGCCGCTCCTCACTCGCGCTCCTCGTTTCGCTCTCTATTCCGCTCTCCATCGCGCTCTCATGCCTGATCGCGCCCTTCGCCCACGCGGTGCCCGGCACGCTCGCGGCGAGCGGCGTCCTGTCGACCGTCGCTGGCGGGCCGGTCGCAGACGGCAGCTACGCGTTGACGTTCCGCCTCTGGGGCGCAGCGAAGGACGGCGAAGCTCTCTGGACCGAGGTCCACGCGGGCGT
This sequence comes from uncultured Myxococcales bacterium, assembly GCA_937915965.1. Classification (GTDB taxonomy): domain Bacteria; phylum Myxococcota_A; class UBA9042; order UBA9042; family UBA9042; genus CALGHC01. Next base: position 3,494 of record CALGHC010000796.1, on the reverse strand, counting down.
TGACGTCAAGTTCGGCGTCTTCACGGCAGTCCTCGGTGGCGGCACGGTGCCCGCCCCCATCGACGTCGCCCTGCTGGTCTCGCATCCGAATCCGTGGCTGTCCGTGCAGGTCGGCAGCGACCCGGAAATGTCACGCGTGCCCTTGCATTCCGCCGCGTTTGCCATGGTCGCCGGACGCGCGGATGTGGCCGACAAGTTGGCCGCACCCCTCACCGCCGAGGGCATCGCACAGGGTGCGGTCACAGCCGACAAGGTCGCGTTCACCTATGCGGGTTCCGACCAGAAGGACGGCGCCGCGAAGGTGGCCTTGGCGCTACAGTGTTCGGGGTGTCTGACCACAGATCAGATCGCAGCCGGCGCAATTCAGGCGAACCAGGTCGCGTTCCCGTGGGCGGCTGGCAAGGGGCCCGGCGGCGCGGCGATCGGGCTGTCGTGCTCGGGGTGCGTCGACGAAGAGGCCCTCGCCGAGGGGGTCGACAAGCGCTACGTCAACGCCGCGGGCGACGCGATGGCCGGCGGCCTCGTCGTCATGGGCAAGTTGGCCGTCGGCAAGGCGCAGGCGTCGGCGCAGCTCGACGTCGCCGGCAAGATTGCTGCGAGCGAGATCGCCGCCGCCGGCATCGCCATAGGGGACACCGGCCTCACCGTCGCCGGCAAGGTGGACTTCGCTGGCGATGTCGCTGTCGGCGACGGCCTCACGGTCGCCAAGGGCCTCACCGTCGGCAGCGTGCTCGCCGTTGACGCCGCCGCCCTCGACATGCAGAAGCACGCCATCCTCGCGCTGCGGCTTCATCCAGCTGCCGGCGCGCCCTATGTCTGCGACGAGGCGGTCGCGGGCGCAGTCTACTTCGACACCGACAAGCACGGCTTCTTTGGCTGCAATGGCAAGGCGTGGCGCTCCTTCGCGGCGCCGGCGCCGGGTTCGATGGCCAGCGTTCCGGCAAAGTCGTGCAAGTCGATCGTCGATTCCGGCGACAGCCAAGGTGACGGCGTGTACTGGCTCGACCCCGACGGCGGCGACGTCGCCAACGCCTTCGAGGTGTGGTGTGACATGACGGTCGATGGCGGCGGCTGGACCTTGGTGGGCTACAACAAGGAGAAGAGCCGCACCTTCCTGACCGGAACCTGGCACGCCGTCGCTGGCAAGCTGGTGCCCGAGACCGGCAAGGAGGCCGCGATGAATCCGGCCGTCGCGAAGCTGTTGGGCTACACCGAGATCGGCTTCTACATCGATGACCCGCAATGGCAGAACGGTCAGCGCAGCTACAAGGGGTTTTGGATCGGCAACGACCCCAAGTCGACCTACAATCTCGCCTCCAACGCCTGTCAGCTGCTCTTGCCCACCGACAAGGCGCAGTGGCAGGGCGCGCTGGTCTACTTCGCTGGCGACGGTGGCAACGACAACGGTTGCACCGGCGGCGGTTCGTTCTTCAAGACCGGCCACACATGTGACGACGGCGGCGGTGGGGTGACGACCAACAACATCTGGCCCGAAGACGGCTCCGATGCCGTCTGGGGCCACAACTGCATCTCGTCGTATAGCCCGACCGGGGCGTATCAGAAGGGCAGTATCCCCAACAAGGGCCTGCACGCGTACTACGTGCGCTGAACCGCCGCGGTCGCTTCCCCGTGAAGGCGCTCAGTTGCCTGCGAAGATCGTGTCCGAGCAGCACAGCACGCCGCCCTGCCGAGTCGGGTCGCTCTTGATGACGTGATTGGCTTCCAGTGTGGTGCTCGTGCCGCAGTTCCAGACGTTGGGCTCGCCGGCGAACTTGCCCAGGTGCTGGCACCAGTCGCCGCAGCCCTTGTCGTTGCGCAGCCCCTTGCACAGGTCATGCGAGGCGAAGTTCAGGGGGTTGCACGTTGGATAGGTCTTCAAGTCGAGCGGGCAGCCGAGGTTGCCGCAGCCGAAGAGGTCGTTGCTCGTGCCCGGCGTGCCGAACTGCGTGCTGTCCTGCGAGCAGTTGAAGGCGCCGGTCGACGAGGTCCGGGCGAGGAAGAACTTCGGACCGGGCGGCGCACCGACCGCGACGTCATTGCAGCCGTGCGAGTTGCGCTCGAGAACGTCCTTTGCGCCGTAGCAGACGTGCCAGCCCTCCCCGCAGAGGTCCTCGACGTTGCAGCCGTTGCCCGCGGCGTTGGTGCCGTCATTTCCGGCCTGTCGTCCACACGCCGGCGCGCCGTGGTGAATCCCCGCGATGGTCCAGGCACCCTGGCAGCCTGCGACCATCGGGTATTGGATCACGTCCATGAAGCCCTCGCGGCTGCCATCTGAGCAGGCGGCCTTCAGGGGCTGGACGCCGCCGTCGCTGGCCGCGTCGAGGGCTGCGCCGTCGGTTGCGGCGTCGGCGTCGGCTGCGGCCCCATCGTCGGAGTTGACCGAGCCATCGGTCGGGTCAACGCCGACATCTCCACTTGCGTCCTGCGTCGCGACATCCGTGGCGTCTTGGCTCGCGTCTGCCGCTGCGTCGTCGCTCGCGTCGTCGGCGTCGCCGGGGGGGATGTCGCCGGCGGTAGCGTCGCCGTCGGAGGTCTGCGCGCCGCTGTCCGCCGTGTCGTCGCCGTTCCCATCTGGCAGCGGCGCGACGCCGTCCGCCAGCGCATCGGCGACTACGTCCGCGACGACGTCTGTGACCGCGTCCGCGACAGCGTCCGCGACGACGTCTGCGGCCGCGTCCGCGACAGCGTCCGCGACAGCGTCTTGACCTGCGTCCATCGGCGCGCTGGCGTCGCTCGCGACGTCCACTGTGACGACCGCGTCAGTCGTCCCGTCGTCCGGCGGCGGCTCAGAACACGCGCCCGCCGAGGCGATCACGACGACGGCGGCGCGGATCGGCCACGCGATGCGCCACGCGAACCCGGAATTCGGCGAGCGAGAGGGGGAATTGGTCATCTGGAACCTCCACGATGGCGCACAGTGTCGCGCCTCAAGCGCCCGCAGTCCAGGACACACCGACCGGCTGACGCCGCAATCAACGAGCCTCGGTGGGCATCTCCGCTATTCATCATTCGCCCACTGAGGTACATCTTCACGCCGGCCACGCGGAGGTTGTCTTCATGATCAGAGGTCTGCGCACGGTAGTTTTCGAGGTCGATGATCTCGGCGTCAGTCGTGATTGGTACGCGGAGTTGATCGGAGCGCCGCCGTACTTCGACCAACCCTTCTACGTCGGGTTCGACGTGGGCGGCTACGAGCTCGGCCTTACCCCAGGCGACGCTCGGGGCCCGGGCCGCGGCGGCGACACCGCCTACTGGGCGGTCGATGATGTCGCCGCCGCAGTGGCACGAGCGGAATCGCTGGGCGCCACCGTCGAAGAAGGCGCCCACAGTGTCGGCGAGGGCATCATCGTCGCCACGGTTCGCGACCCAGCCGGAAACGGGCTCGGCTTCATCTCCAACCCGTTCTTCGCGCCGCCATTGGCGGCCGCGCCCGCGTCCGACCTCTCTGAGCGCGCGATCGTCCGCGAGGCGACCGTCGCTCTGTCGCCCTCCGA
>CALGHC010000795.1 GCA_937915965.1 uncultured Myxococcales bacterium | reverse complement strand
CGGCGGCGGCGCCGACGGCAGCGGCGGCGGCGGATCCGATGGCGGCGGCGGCGGCGGCGGCACGACTCCGGTCAACAGCGGCGGCTACGCGTCCAAAGAGCTGAATCTTCGGATCGTCGGGCCGAGCGGCCGCGGCCACGCGATCGTCTCGGGCGGCATCGCCGAGGTCGCTGGCGTCGTCTTCGGCGACGCTGACGAGATCACCTGGACGAACACGTCGGGCGCGAGCGGCAAGGCATACGGCGCGCCCTTCTTCCAGACCGATGCGGTCAAGCTGGTGCCTGGCGACAACGAGATCACCGTCACGGCCACGAACGGGAACGCCAGCGCCTCCGACCGCATCATCATCACGTACAATCCGGTATTCCAGTTCCCCGATCGCCTGCGGGCGCGACCGCGTGTGCTCAAGGCCGGCACGAAGACCTCGGTTCACGCCACAGTCAACATGGGCAAGGCGACCAACTTCGTACCGGGCAGCCTCAAGGTCTTCCGCGTCGACGCCAACGGCGGAACGATGACGACCTTTGGTTCGATGGTCGACGACGGCAATCTCAGCGCCTCGGGAGATGAGATCAAGGGTGACGGCCTCTTCTCCAAGAAGGTCGACATCTCTGACGCCGCCGCAGGCGAGGTGCGGTTGCGCGCTTCGGTGTTGATCACGGCGGGCGGCCAGCAGTACACGGCGTTCACCGACATCGTCTCGCTCGACGTGGTCCAGAACATCACGGCCGCAGAGTGCAAAGGCATCGTCGACGCGTTGGGCGCGGCGCGAATCGCGGCCACGGGCGCGGGCGGCGGCAAGAGCGGCCAGCAAGCCGCGCTCGGCTCTCTGTCGGCGGCGGCGGACGTCGAAGAGGCCGGCGGCGCTGCCCAGGGCGGCCACGGTGTGTGGGTCCGTTTCAAGAATGGCCTGCTCGGCGCGGTCAACCTCAACCCGGACGGCACCCGCGGCAGCGGCGGCGAGCCGGGCGCAGCCGTCGACCCAGCCGCAGAGGCCGCTTCAGAGAACGAAGGCGCGTACTTTGGCTTCTCCGATGTGCGCTTTGAGAGCCGCCGCGCCCTGCTGCTCGATCCCTTCGACGCCGCCTTCCCCAACGACGAGGTGCAGTCGGCATTCAAGGTCATGCAAGATCAGGCATGCCCGGCCTACACGGTCGAAGGCGACAAGGTCATGAAGGGCGCCGGCGCCCATCTGGGCTGGTTCCGCCATCTCTACGACTACGGCATCGTCGCCCTCGCCAGCCACGGCGACGCCTACTTCGACGGCATGGATTCGGCAGTGCAAAAGGGCTACGGCTGGCGGCACAGCGGCGCCCAGGAGGTCGTCTGGACCGGCCAGGCGATCGACTGCAACCTCTTTGGCAAGGCACCGACGACCTGCTCGGAGACCAAGGGCTGCGGCCCGGAGGCGGAGTGCTTCCTCAACAAGGAGGGGGGCTCAGGCGTGTGCGTCGACCACCTCACTGGCGACCTGCGCCGCGGTCGGGTCATCTTCGGCAGCGACGGCACCTATGGCATCACGCCGGCATTCATTGGGCGGCACGCCGAGCAGCACTACCCGCGTTCGCTGATCTACCTGGGCACCTGCCGCTCGATCTTCAACGGCACGCTGGCAGCGGAGCTCTTCGCCGCCGGGGCGACCGCCGTGGTGGGCTTCAACGGCACGGTAGGCGACAGCTTCGCGACGAAGTGGGGCTCGACCTTCTTTCAGAGCCTGCTAGGCGCGAAGCAGTTGTCTGGCAACGCCCACGTCAAGATCGAGGACCCCGGCCACCCCGGCACGGTCTTCACGCTGGTGGGCGCCAAGAACCTCGACGCGGCCTATGCCGACATCATCAACCCGAGCTGGGAGTCCGGCGACCTCGCTGGTTGGATCAAGACCGGAGATGGCCGTGTCATCTCGAAGCTCGGCGCAGCGGTACCGGTCGACGGCAAGTTCATGGGCATCATCTCAACGGGACTTGGCTACACGACCCAGACCGGCGAGCTCAAGCAGCGCTTCTGCATCCCAGCCGGCAAGGCGACGCTGTCGTTTTGGTGGAAGTTCTACAGCGAAGAGTTCAAGGAGTGGTGCGGCTCTCAGTTCCAGGACGCCTTCCTCGCCAAGCTCGAGGGCAAGCAGGGCAGCAAGACGATCGTCGACACCCAGGTCGATGACCTGTGTGGCAAGGGCGACAATGGCTGCTCAAGCTGCGGCAAACAGTTCAAGGGGCTCACGCCGGCGGACGTCTCGTTCGACCAGGGGGGCGTCTACATGACGCCGTGGGTCAAGGGCGTCGCCGACATCAAGCCTTTCGCCGGCAATGGCAACGTCAACCTGCGGCTGTTCACGACTGACGTCGGCGATTCGATCTACGACACAGCCGTCTTGATCGACAAGATCAGCTACGATTAGCGCGTCGATTCGGCAATGGTGCAGCCCGCTTCGGGACACGCTATGCTGGCCCGGCGCCGCTGGTTCAGCACCGCTAGCCCGGCACCGCCGGTTCGGCACCGCCGGTTTGGCGTCGCTGACTCGGCCACCTCGGCCACACCGGCTCAGCCCCGCGCCGCCCGCCCCAGGAGCCGTCATGTCGCCCAATCGCCCCTTTCCCTGCTGCCGCGCCGTGGCATCGCTGGCGCTGATCCTCGGGCTGTGGCCCGCTGCCGCCGCCGCCGCTCCAGAACCCCCGGTGATCGCCCTGCAGGGCTGGCTGCGCGCCAACGGCGGCGGACCGGTTGCGGACGGCAAGTACCCGATGGTCTTCCGCGTGTACGACGCCGCCGACGCCGCCAAGGAGTTGTGGAAGGGCATCCACCTGGGCGTCGAGGTCGTTGGCGGTCGCTTCGAGGCGACCCTGGGCAAAGAAGAGGCCGACGCGCCGCTGGCGGCCCAGCTCTTTGCAGACCACGAAGCGATGTGGCTGGGCATCCAGGTATCGACCGATCCCGAGCTCGCGCGCGTTCGGCTGCACGACGTGCCGACGGCGCTGTTCGCACGGGTCGCGGGTAGCCTCGCCGGTGCGCTGTCTGGCAAGCAGATCGAAGCGGGCAGCCTGCCCGACAGCGCCCTGGGCTTCTCCTACGCCAAGTCGGACGCCAAAGCCGGCGACGCGCTCGGCCTGAAGTGCAGCGGCTGCATCACGGCGGGTCATATCGCTGAGGGCACCCTCGACGCCAAGTCGATCGGCTACAGCAACGCCGGCCAGAGCTCGACGGTGCACGCCGCGCTCGCCGCGCTCGACACGGTCGTGCACATCCAGGACGGCCACCTCGGCGTCGGCAAGAACCCCGCGGGGCTGTGTGCCCTCGATCTGGCCAGCGACGGCGGCCTGTCGTGCATCGACGGGGCGCCCGCCTTGTGGACGCGCGTCGCGGGCTCGGACGCCGAGATGCAGAAGTTCGCCACTGCGGGCCAGCTGGTCTTCCGCAAGGACACCGCCGACGCCTGGATCAACGCCAACGGTTCGTGGCGACGCCTGCTGATGGAGGCCATCTGCGGCGACGGCAAGACCGAGGTGCCCGAGGAGTGCGACGACGGCAAGGCCAACGGCAATGGCCCCGACGAGTGCCGCCTGACCTGCAAGAAGCCCTCATGCGGCGACCTGATCGTCGACGGCGGCGAGGCCTGCGACGACGGCAACACCGACAACGTCGATGCCTGCGTGGGGTGCAAGACGGCGGCCTGTGGCGACGGCTACCTGCACGCCGGTGTGGAGGACTGCGATGACGGCAACGAGGCCGACACCGACGCGTGCACGGCGAAGTGCGTGAAGAACATCTGCGGCGACGGTCACGTCAACGCCGGGGTCGAGGCTTGTGATGACGGCGACGCCAACGCCGACGCCCCCAACAAGTGCCGCAAGGACTGCTCGTTGCCCAAGTGCGGCGACGCCATCCTCGACAAAGGCGAGGAGTGTGACGACGGCAACAACGCCGGCGGAGATGGCTGCTCGGCGACCTGCATCTCGCTCAAACCGAAGGTGCTGACCGGAGTTGGGTCGGGCGGCGCCAAGATCCCCATCGGCACCATCGCCGCCAAGGCCGGCGCCACCATCGTCATCGACAAGCTCGGCATCTGCGGCGACGCCGACGCCAGCTCCGGTCCCGTGCGCTACCACGCCTTTGGCGGCGGGCTCGACTTCACCTGGGCAGCCGGTCAAAACAACAACCCGGGCTCGACGCACTTCCTGCCGCCGACCCAGTCGACCGGTGGTCAGGGTCGGGGCTTCACCTACGCCGACGTGAACTACAAGGCACAGGTCGGGCAGTCGGTCTCGGTCGAGTACGAGTTCACCAACGACGGCGACGGACTGCACTGCACCGGCACCGACGTCGAGGGGAACTCGTACAACGACAGCAAGTCTTCCTCGTCGCGCGGTTGGGTGCGCTGGCACTACGAGTAGGGGCCGCTGCGGGTCGGCGAGGCCAGCACGCTTGCAGTAGTTCACAGCGGTCCGTTCGAATACCACCCGCCAGACGAGAGGCGCCTGCGTTGAAGGTTCTCCTCATCGACCCGCCCGAGCGCTTCTTGCGCGGCGACGGCACGACCCGGCAGGTCATGCCGCTGGGCCTGGGCTACCTCGGCGCTGTGCTCGCCGACGCCGGCCACCAGGTCCGCTTCCTCCTACCCGACGTGTGCGCGCGCACCGACGGCGACCCTTGGCAGCTCATTGGCGCGGCGCTGGCCGCCGAGGCACCCGGGCTCATCGGCGTGACGGCCGTAACCGCCACGTTCCCGGCCGCCATCCGCATGATCGCCCAGGCTCGCTCCGTGCTTGGTGTCGACGTGCCGATCGTCCTGGGCGGCGCTCACGCGACCTTTCGAGCCGAAGACGCGGCGCGCGTCGCTGGCGTCTCGGTTGTCGTGCGTGGCGAGGGCGAGCACGCGCTGCTCGAGCTGGTCGAGGGATTCGAGAGCGCCCGGAATGGAACGCAGCGACGCGAGTTCGATCCCGCTACTGTCGCGGGCACCTGCATCTGGCGAGAGGGGCGCCTCGTCTACGGCCCGCCCCGCACGCCGCTCGCGGAGCTCGGCACGCTGCCCTTCCCGCTGCACGAAGGCCTCGTTTGGGATGCCGACGTCCAGCCGGCCTTCCATCAGGCGATGATCACCCTGCGCGGCTGCCCGTATCGTTGCATCTACTGTTCGGTGCCCAACGCCGACGATCGGCGCACCCGCTACCGACCGGTCGCCGACATCGCCGACGAGATCGCGATGCTGCGGGGCCGATACGCGATCCCGTATCTCTTCTTTCACGACTCGGTCTTCACCCTGCACCGCAAGCGCACCATCGAGCTCATGCGCACCCTCGTCGCGCGCGACCTCGTCGTCCCCTTCACCTGTCAGACCCGCGCCGACCGCATCGATGACGGCGTCCTCGACGCGCTCGTTGAAGGGGGTTGCCAGCAGATCTTCTTTGGAATCGAGTCCGGCGACGCAGATACGCTCACGCGCATCCGCAAAGATATGCCCTTGGGTACCGTCGAACGCGCAGTCGCGGCGGTGCGCGGCCGCGGTATCAAGGCGGCCGGCTTCTTCATGATCGGCTGGCCCTGGGACACCGCAGCACGCATGACCACCTCGATCGACTTCGCGACCTCGATCGGCCTCGACGCGATCAGCCTGTTTTCGGCGACTCCGCTGCCGGGCACCGAGCTATGGGAGCTGGCCGGCGCTCGCCCCATCCCCGAAGCCGTCGATTTTCGGGGGCCATCTCTCAACCTGACCTCGATGAGCGATGAAACCTACGCGCTGTGCTTCGCCGAGGCCGCCGCCCGGGTCGACACCTACAATCAAGCGCAGATGATGGCGACGCTGGGCGATCGTACCTCGATTCGCTGGCCGGGCGCCCTGCCCGGGCGCGCGGGCCACCGCGATTGACATAGGTCAAGGCAGCGATTCGGGACCGGCTCAAGCCCGTGGTAGGCGGGGGGCGCGGTTCCGAATCCCGGGTCTCAGGCGGCGAACGCCGCCACGCAGTGGG
>CALGHC010000794.1 GCA_937915965.1 uncultured Myxococcales bacterium | reverse complement strand
GGCGGCCAGGCCAGCCTCGTCGAGCCGGCCCAGGCGCAGCTTGGCGCGGCTGCCCACCAGGTCGCGGGCGGTGCTGGCGGCGACGCCGGCGAAGCGCGCGACTCGCCTGAATCGACCTCCCTCGACGTGATCCGCCATGGTCTGCCTCCCCGTATCGCGCCGCGTCGCGCCGTATCGCGCCGTATCGCGCCGCATCGCCCGGCATCGCCCGGCATCGCCCTGGGCCGCCGCGTATCCTCTCGCATCTCGCCGGCCCACGTTGGTTGCACCTTCGGCGCGTCGCGGACCAGCGAGTCTACCACGGCAACTCGGCCCCCGTGGCGTGCCAGAACTGACCCGTGTTGCTGCCGCCGAGGGCATCGTAGCGGGCAATCAGGCCCGCCGCCGCTTCGGCCGTGTCGACGTCGCCGCCGCCGCCGGTCATCTCGGTTCGTACGTAGCCGGGGTGGAGCAAACCAACCGAGATGTCCCGGTGGCGCACGTCGATCGCGAGGCTGCGGCCCGCCATGTTCAGCGCCGCTTTCGACATGCGATATCCGTACATGCCGCCGGCAGTGTTGTCGGCGAGCGAGCCCAAGCGGCTGGTGATGAAGGCGACGCGGGCGCCGTCGCTGAGGTGGCCGAGCAGAGACGAGGCCAGACGCAGCGGCGCGAAGGCGTTGACCTCCATCTGCGAGCGGATCTGTTCGAAGTCGAGACCGCCCAGCAGGTCGCGGCGCAAGATACCTGCGTTGAGGATCAGGCCGTCGAGCACTGAACCGGCGTGTCGGTCGCACAGGGCGGCGACCGCGGCCTCGTTGGTGACATCGACGCCAGCCTCGATGTCGACGCCGGCGAGCGCGTCCAGTTCCTTGGACGTCGTCCTGCAGACCGCGACAACGGTGTCGCCGCGGCCGCTCAGCAGCCGACACAGCTCAAGGCCGATTCCCCGGTTGGATCCGGTGACCAGAATGCGCGCCATGGCGATCTCCTGCGGTAGGCGGGTGGGCCGGTGGAACGCGAAACTAGCTGAAGCCCGCCGGGCCGGCAATCGATGTCTGCCGGGGGCCAGTGCTGGCTCCGCAGCCGAAGCCTCCCCGTCCGGAATCGACTGCGTCGACGACCGCTTGAACCGACGCGGCGGGCCGTCTGTGATATCGTCGCTGAATTGGACGCCACCCCTCCGATCGCGCAGACTCGGGGGGTGAGGGAGGCCACCTGGAAATGAAGCTCTGTCCCGTCTGCGGCGCGCGCTACGCTGACGGCGCCCGCTTCTGCTTGAAGGACGGCGCTGTCCTGATCGTCGACGCCGGCGTGTTTGTCGCCGCCGCTTCGGGCGTCGTGGTCGGTGAACCCGACGATTGGGCGGGCTTCGCGCCCAACGACAAGGACCGGACCGCGATCTACCAGTCCGGCGCCATGCCGGCCGGCGACCCGGGTGCACGCCTGCGCGCGGATCGCGTTGACGGTGACAGCCGCTTCATCGGTCAGCTGATCGACGGCCGCTACCGACTGATCGATGTACTGCGTCGCGGCGCCATGAGCACCGTATTCCAGGTAGAGCAGGTGCGCCTCGGCAGCACGATGGCGCTCAAGCTGCTCGACGCCCGCCTCGCCCACGACCGCGATCTCGTCAACCGCTTCCTGCGCGAAGCCCGGTCGATGTCGAAGCTCTCGTCGCCTCACACCGTCCGCGTCTACGACTGCGGCCGTTTTGGAAGTCAACTCTACATCGTCATGGAGCTGCTAGACGGCGAGCCCCTCGACCAGATCCTCGACCGCGAAGGGCGCATGACGGTCGAGCGGGCGGTCCCGATCCTGCTGCAAGTCTGCGCATCCCTGGCCGAGGCCCACGACCAGGGCATCGTGCATCGCGACGTCAAGCCCGAAAACGTCATGTTGATGCGCAACCGGACGGGATCGGACTTCGTCAAGCTGATCGATTTCGGTCTGGCCAAGGTCGCTGGCAGCCGCGATAGCTCCGTCGACTCGCAGAAGGTCGTCCTGGGCACGCCCTACTACATGAGCCCTGAGCAGATCCTGTCGCGTCCCCTCGATCATCGGTCCGACATCCATTCGCTTGGTGGCCTGGCGTTCCGCATGCTCGCCGGCCAGCCGCTGTTCGCCGAGCGCACGGGCACGTTCGAGGTACTGACGGCCCACGTCACCGAGCCACCGCCGCGCGTGCACGACATCGTGCCGGACGCCGACGTCAGCGAGGCGGTCGAGGAGGTCATCAGCCTCCTCCTGCACAAAGATCCAGCGCAGCGCTTCCAGACAATGGAGGCCGTCGCCCGCGCGCTGAGTGAAGGTGTCGAAGCCGGCGCGGCCGGACTGCAGGCCGTGACCCGGGCGTACGGCGAGGACGTGCGTCGCCATCTGCGTGACCAGATTGAGGCCGCCCGTGACGCCCGCGCGGCGGCGGAAGCGGCAGGGACTGAGGACGCCGAGGGCGACGAGCTGGACGTCGACGAAGGCGACGAGCCCACCGATGTCACCGACTCGCCTCGCTACGTCTCGCTGCTGGAGCTTGCGCGTCGGGCGGAAGAGGATGAGGCGGCCCAACAGGACTCCGATTCGGCCGTTGCCATCGACGGGGTGGTGGCCGCAGGCACGGTTGCTCCCCCAGACACGGTTGCGCCCCCAGACTTGATTCCGGAGTCGGCCCCGGACTCGGACCTGTCCTCGGTCGCCGCCGAGGCCGCCGATTCGGTTGTGGATTCGGACTCGGTTGCCGCCGAGGATGCCGATTCGGTGGTGGACTCGGACTCGGACTCGGACTCGGATTCAGACCTGGAATTTGCTGCTGTCGCGAGCTCGGACATCGAGGCGGGCTTCGTCGCTGGTGCAGAGGCTGCCCTCGCGGACCAGACGCTGGTCGAGGCGGAACCGTTGCGCCGGCTGATGGACTACGTCTCCGCTGGTCGTCCGCCCCTGGCCCTCGGCGAGGTCGACATCGCGGCGGTCGTCGCTGATGACGCTGGCGTCGCTGGCGTCGCTGATGACGCTGGCGTCGCTGATGACGCCGCGGATGATGTCGCCGACCCAGCACCTGTGACTTCAGGCCAGAGCAGCGAGGGGACCGCGGCCTCGCCCGGCGCGCGCTTCGCCCTTGGTGCCGGCGCAGAGTCTTCCGAGCCCGGATTCAACGCGGCCGAGGTCGACGCTGGCGATGAGTCAATTGCGTTCGGCGACCAGCCCGAGCCGTCGGCCGGCTTTGTTCTGTTCGATCAAGCGGGCGCCGAATCCAGTCCGGGCGCTGTTGCGGCCGATTCGCAACCACAAGAGACTGGCGTCCTACCGGATCGCTGGCGGCCCCGTTTTTCGCCCACCGGGCGCGCGGCTGGCAGCTCCGCCGAGACGAATACGCAGTCTGCGGTGCCTGGCGGCGCAGATCGGCTGCCGCCGAATGCGACCAGGGGCGCCGCGGCGTTTGGTGGCTCCGCCGCCGCGCGCGAGCGGATCGCCCGCGAAGAGACGGTGACCATTGACGACGACCCGCCAGACGAGGTCGTTGCCGACGTGAACTTCGCCTCTCGGTTGCCGACAGAGCTCGCTGCCAAGCCAACAGGGGCGGCCGCGGTCCGTTTTCGGCCCACCTCGACAGTCAGCCCAGGCCGCCGGGTCGCGCATCGCGACGAAACGGAAGCCCCCTGGAATTCGAAGCTGAAGCTCGCCCGCTTCGAGCCCCGCGATGGCGCTGGCGCCGCCGTCACCGCGGCGCCACGTGTCGTGTCCGACTCCGGCTTGTCCAACGTGCCGTACGCTGCTGAAGCGGCCGATCCGCAGGATACCCGGACGTTGGGAGCCCACGCCTTCGAAGGCAGGAGCACCGACAGCGAGATGGTGAAATCGGCCAGGGCGATCGAGGTCCGCGGCACCGGCCGCTCGCAGCGGCGCCGTTTTGAGAGCGACGTGATCGAGAGCGCCCGGGGCATGCGCCTGCGCACGCGCCAGACACCGGCGGCAGCCTTGTCGCCGGGCACGGTCATCGGTCAGAACTACCAGATCGAGAGCCTCGGCGGCCGCGGCAACCTCGGCGATGTCTATCGCGCGCGATACCTCAAGATGGACGCGTGGACCGCGGTGCAGGTTCTGCACGACCCGATCGTCGAACAGCCCGATATCTTGAAGCGGGTCTATGGGATCGCGCGCCGATCTGCCCCGCTGATCAGCCCTGCCGCGGTGCGAATTACCGATGTGGGCATGGACGGCCATCGCCTCTTTGTGGTGCGCGCATTCCTCGATGGCCTCACGGTCCGCGAGCTGCTGACGGCGCGCGGCGCTGTCTCGTTGGCCGACGCGCTCACAGTCGTAGACCAGGTGCTCGAGGCGCTGATTGAGGCACATGGTCGCGACTTCGCTCATGGGGATCTGCGTGCTGAGCAAGTGTTTCTGCTGGCACGCTCCGACCCCTTCGCCCACGCGCGTGTCATTGATTTCAGCCTCTCGGAGTTGATCGACCCGGAGCGCCTCGCCCAGACGCATCACCTGGTCGAGCCCTGCCTGCTATCGCCAGAGCAGTCGGCCGGCGGGCCGGCGACGTTCGCGACCGATCTGTACAGCGTGGGGGTCTTGCTGCACGAGTTGCTCGCGGGTCAGCAGCTCTTTGCCGGTGCCTCGGAGGGCTCGTCTGTCGAGCAATGGCGTGGTCTGCGACGGCGGCACGCAGGAGCCCAGCCGGTCTCGCTCGCCGAGCTGCTCGGTGCCGCCGTGCCGTCGGCCTTCGCCGAGTACGTGTTGCGCCTCCTGTCAAAGGATCCGGCGGCGAGGCCAGATAGTGCCGCCGAGGTGCGCTCGGTCTTGCGCGAGTTCCATCCGAGCGGTGCGCTTCTGGGCGAGATCGACGGCGTCGACCGCGCTCCGACCGACAAGGCCGAGGCAAAGCGGCCGGGGCCCGCCGTCGCCGGGACATCCGACGCGGTGGCCGACTCCGCCGATGCTGCGTGGACCGATGAGGTGCACGCGGTCGATGCGCCTGTCTTCGACGGCCAACCCTCCGATTCGCTGTTCGACGAGGCACCGGCTGCCGAAGCGCCAGCTGAGGACGAGCCGTTCGATGAGGCGCCAGTCGCCGAAGCGCCCGCCGTCGAAGCGCCCGCCGCCGAAGCCTCGGTCGACGACACACCAGCCGCTGGTGCGAAGACAGATGCGGCCGACGAGCCGCCTCCGCAGTCCGAACCCCTCGACCCGAGCGACGTATTCGCGACCGACGAGGGAGGCGACGCGGCCGTCGATTACGACGGTGATGGCTTTGACGGGGCGCCCCTGGTCTTCGACGGCTCGGAGGACGAGCCGGACATCGGCGACGGCGACGAAGGCCCACAACGCACCGCCGACTTGGCGGAGTCGGCCGAGTTGGCCGAGTCGGCCCATTCGACCGAGGGGGCGTCCGATGCACTCGCCGACTCCGGTTGTTCAGGCGAGGATTCCGAGCCCGTATTCGATGCCGTCGAGGCACCGGCCTCCCCGGTCGCGGAGGCCGAGGCGGCGGGCGAGGTGGACGACCGAGAGTTGGGCGAGCTGGGCGACGCCGACATGTTTGCCGACGATGGCGAGACGGACAGCCCGCCGCCTGTGCCGGAGGACGAGCCGAACGGCCAGGGCGATGTCGATCTGACCATCGATTGGGACGCCAGCGTCGCTGCGTCCGGGCCCGACGATTTTGGCGATTCGGCCGCGGCAACGGCGCTGCTGGCCAGTGC
>CALGHC010000793.1 GCA_937915965.1 uncultured Myxococcales bacterium | reverse complement strand
GCCGCCGACAGCGGCTGCCTCGCGCTCGCCAACGCCGCGACCTGCAGCGACGGCGACGCCTGCACGACGCCGGACGCCTGCGCAGACGAGGTCTGCGTCGGCGGCGGCGTCATCGACTGCGACGACCTCGACGCCTGTACCAACGACGTCTGCCTGGATGGCCTGTGCGATCACATCCACAACACGGCGGCCTGCGACGATGGCGAGGTATGCACCGTGGCGGACAGCTGCGCGGACGGCGTGTGCGGCGGCGACGCCAAGGTCTGCGACGACGGCAAGCCGTGCACCACGGACGCCTGTGTGGCGGGCGCGGGCTGTGTCACCGAGGCAAAGAACTGCGAGGACGACAACGAATGTACGCAGGGGCTGTGCAACGGAGCCACCGGCGAATGCAAGCAGCTGCCCGTCTCCGGTGCCTGCGACGACGGCGACGCTTGCACACTGGACGATGCCTGCTGGGGCGGCGCGTGCCAGGCGAGCGCTGAGAAGGTCTGCGAGGATGGCAACAGCTGCACGGACGATGTCTGCGCCGGCGGCGTGTGCCTGGCCGTCGACAACACAGCCACCTGCGACGACAACGACGCCTGCACGGCGGATGGCAGCTGCGACGGCGGCGCCTGCGGGGCGGGGACATCCCAAAGCTGTGAAGATGGCAACGTCTGCACCGCCGAGACCTGCGACCCACAGTCTGGCTGCGCGAGCGCCGCGGTTGCAGGTGCCAGCCCCTGCGATGACGGCCTGCCCTGCACCGCAGACGATGAATGCGACGGCGACGTCTGCGCGGCCGGCTGGTCGGCGCTCCTGAGCGCAACCTACGGCGGCACGGGCTATGACGAAGGCCTCGCCATGGCGGTCGTGCCGGCTGGCGGCTTCGCGATGGCGGGTATCTCTGGGTCCGCGGACCTGCCCGGCGGCGCAACGATCGTCGGCTACTTTGACTATTGGCTCGTGCGGACCGACGCGGCGGGCAAGCTGTTGTGGAACAAGACCTATGGCGGCTCGGGGAAGGACTGGGCCCATGGAGTCGCGGCGCTCGCGGACGGCGGCTTCGCGCTGGCGGGAAGAACCCAGTCGTCGGACCTGCCCGGAGGCGCAAAGACGGCTGGCTTGGACGACGCCTGGCTGGTTCGCACCGACGCCGCTGGCGAGCTTCTGTGGAGCGCGACCTACGGCGGCACCAGCGCCGACCGTGTCGAGGCTCTAGTCGTGGTAGAGGCCGGCGGCTTCGCCGTGGTGGGGGCTACATGGTCCAAAGACCTACCAGGCGGCGCGAAGACCGCAGGTGGTTCCGACTTCTGGCTCGTTCGGACCAGCGCGACCGGCGAGCTGCTCTGGAACAAGACCTACGGCAGCAAGCCACCCGAGGGAGCTCACGCGCTCGCCGCGCTCGCCGACGGAGGCTTCGCTCTGGCGGGTTACGCCCAATCGCCAAACAGCGACCTGCCCGGCGGCGCGAAGACCGTGGGCGGCGCCGACGTCTGGCTGGTGCGCACCGACGCGGCGGGCAAGCTGTTGTGGAGCTCGGCGTACGGCGGAACATGGGACGACTTTGGCCAGGCCGTGGTGGAGCTCGCGGACGGCGGAATCGCGGTCTCGGGGTTCACGCACTCAATCGATCTGCCTGGTGGCGTGAAGAGCGCGGGCCACCGCGACGCGCTGTTGGTGCGTTTCGACGCAACGGGCGGCGTGCTTTGGGGCAGGACCTACGGCGGCTCCGACGATGACAGCTCCTACTCGCTGGGCCTGCTTGCCGATGGCGGCTTCGCTCTGGCTGGATTCGCCGCGTCGCACGACCTTCCGGGCGGCGACTCTGCCAAGGGCACCATGGATGTCTGGTTGGTACGGACAGACGCGATCGGCCAGCTTGAGTGGAGCAGGACCTACGGTGGGTCGGCAGGAGACATCGCGGCGGCGATGGCGGTGGTGCCGGGGGTGGGCCTGGCTGTGGTGGGCGAGACGTCGTCATTCGACCTGCCGGGCGGCGCCCAGACGAAGGGTGGTCTGGCCACGTGGCTGCTGGTCATCGACATCTGGGGCAACATCTCGTGCGCAGACTCCGGCACCTGCTTCGCGAAACCAGCGGCATCCTGCGATGACGGCAATGCGTGCACCGCCGACGTGTGTGAGACGGCCAAGGGGGGCTGCCACCACTGGAATGTCCCGGATGGCGCGCCCTGCGCTGAGGCAAAGACCTGCCTGGCTGGTGCCTGCGAGTCGCCGTAGGTGCGGCGTCGACGATCGCAGCTCGGACGAGGCAGCTCAAACGACTCAAACGACTCAAACGACTTGGCTGGCACCTCATCTACAGCGCCAGCGCCAACCGCCTACTTCACCCACATCCAGCCGTTGGTGTAGCCCACGCCCTTGATGTAACAGCCGTTGTTGCTCTTCGTCGGGAAGTAGTCGGACCACGAGTTCCAAAACCCCGAGCCGCTCGGTCCGCCGCAGCGGTCGACGCAGGTGCCGCAGCCGTCGCCGCCGGGGGTCGAGGCCAGACCAATCGCCGTCGAACTCTTGCCCGTGGTGATCGTCACCCAGCCCTTGTCGACCGCCGTTCGGCACTTGTCGCCGTTGTCGACGAGGCCGGTGGCGTTGGCAAAGGGGTGGCTCAGCAGGAAGAAGCGGCGGTAGGTGTGCTGGGTGCCGCAGACGTAGCGGTACTGGCTCGCCGACGCGAGCGAGCTGATCGTGGAGTCGCTGAGCTTGGCGGGCTGAGCGGACCAGTTGGCGACCAGCGCGCCGGCGTTGACCGCGCCGACGCCGGCCGGCGACGACTGGCCGTTGATGATCGCGTAGACCAGCGCCCAGCCGCCACCGTCCGTGGTCATGTCGCACCACACGTGCACCGCGTCGCCCGAGTCGCCGCCCGTCGGGTCGAGCCAGTGGGCGCCGTCCTGGCTGCCTGGCAGCGCCACCAGGATCGCGCCGCAGCTCGCCGCGGCCTGGTCCTTGGAGCCGCCGTTCTTGACCGCGTAGAGGGCCGACCAGCCGTTGCCCGTGCAGACCTCAAGGGCCTCGCCGGTCCAGCGCAACGTGCCGGCGAGAGCCTCGGCGCAAGGGGCGTCGACCGGGCCAACCTGCAGGCCCTTGCCGCCGCCGTCTGCGCCGGTAACCTTGAGGGTCGGCACCTCGAGCGGCCCGGTGAGCTTGCCACCCGTGACCGGCAAGAAGACCCCCTCGGCGACTGAGAGCGTGCCGCCGTTGTCGACGACGAGGTACTTGCCGACGATGACGCCGCCCAGCTTGTCGGTCGTCGCCGGGCCGAGAAGCTTGGCGACGAGACCCGCGGCCAGGGCGGCCTCGCCAACGCAGCCGCTGCATTTCAGGTCGAGGGCGACGTCTGCTTGGTTCGCACTCAGCGCGACCAGCGCCTTGCCGCCCTTGGTCTCGCCGGCGGCGAAGGTGACGGCGAGCTGGGCGGTGCCGACCGCGTCGTCGGCGATCTTCTCCGCCGTGACCACAGCCTGGCCGAGCTGGGCCGAACCGACGGACGCCGCGGCGAGGTCGACGCCGCCCACGCAGCCCTCGCAGGCGACGTCGGCGGCCGGGCCGCCCTTCGACGTCGAGCCGGCGTAGCTGAACTTCAGGTGGCTGTCTTCGAGGCAGCCGACGCAGTCGAGCGCGGCGGCCTTGGCGGCGCTGCCGGCGGTGGTCGCGACATCGGCATGCACGCTCTGCAGGGCATAGGGGACCGCGTGCATCGCGACGCGCGGCAGCTCGGGGTCGTCGGGGATCTGCACCCCGATCCACGTCGACGGATGTTCGGCGAATAGCCCCTCGGGCAGCGGATTGCCCGGCTCCGAGTGGCCAATGGCCGCGTGGAAGTGGCCGCCTTGGATCGGCACGGCGAGGAGGATCTCTTTGTAGAGCTCAGCGCCCGCCTCCGCCGCGTCCCAGATGCGCACAACGATGGTGTACTTGCCATCGACAACCGGCCCGCCTCCCGCGCCGCGCAGGACCCCCTCGACGGTGAGCGAGGGCGCGGCGAGGACAGGAACCGCGGCGCTCAACACGAGGCCCACGGTGAAGACCACAAGAGCACGGCGCAGTGGCAACATGTTCAACCTCACAAGCGGCACAAGAACGTAAGCGGTACAAGAATGTAGGCGGTACAAGAACGTCGGAGAGTACCGTAGCGTGACGGAGCGGTCGCCGGCAATGGTTGTGTGCCCGGACGAGTCGGTCGTGCGAGTCGGCCAGGCGGGTCGGCTGGGCGCTCCACCCGCGGTCGGTCGCCGGATCGGCCTACTGGCAGCCGGTCATCGGCAAGACCAGCATCATCACGGTGTCGCCGTCGCGCGGCGCCTCGAGGCGCCCGAGGGCGCGGCCGACGGCCGGCCCCGTTCCCTCGGGGGCGGCGCAGCCACGGCCGGCGACGCGAAGGAATTGACCAGGGCGAATCGCGGCGCGGGCGCCACAGAGCCGAACCGGCACGCGGCCGACAAAGGCCACGGGCAAACCCTCAGCGGCGTCGCCACCACCGAGGACAAGGGCCGGGGCCGTGCTGACGACGCCAATGGGCGTGTCGCCGCCCGGGACCGCTGGCACCAGGCCGCCGTCGGCACCGAGGCAGACGACGTCGCCCGGACGGAGGCCTTCGACTTCGACTGGGTAGCGCTCAGCGAGGTCGGCGTTCTGCAGGTCGACCGCGCCGACGTGCAAGACGCCCATCGAGCCCTGCTGGAATGTCGTCTTCGTGTCGGGGGCCGGCGTCGTCGTGCCGCTGATCTGGTTGCCGGCGAGGCGAACGCGTCCCTGGCCGCCGCTGCCCCCTTTGGTGAAGTCGCTGGTGCACGACTCCGAGCCCTTGCCACCGCCCGCGCCGCTGGCGACGACCAGGCCGTTGCCAACGTCGAGGCTCGGTCCGGCCAAGACGACGACGCCGCCGGCGCCGCCACCGC
>CALGHC010000792.1 GCA_937915965.1 uncultured Myxococcales bacterium | reverse complement strand
CGACGCGGACGACGCGGACGACGCGGACGACGCGGACGACGCGGACGACGCGGACCACGACGCGGACCACGACGCGGACGACGAAGCGCACAACAACGCGCACGACGGCGCGCGCGACAACGCGCACGACGACGCGATCGCTGAGCCGACTTCGGCTAGCTGATGGTGAATGTGTCGACAGCCGAAGGCCGAAAACCGAAAACCGCGCCGCTCTGGCGGCGAAAGCGCGCCCCGAAATTGTACAATTGTCAATGCCTGACACTCGCCGCAGCCCCGCCGGAGGTCCGCCGGTGACCCGCCAGGGCGCATTGCCGAGTTGGGCTGCGGCGGCTAGCCTGCGGCGCGCGCCGATAAACCGGCTGGAGACCGCATGACCCGTATCGCCCCAAGCACAGTCGCGACCAGTCAGGAGCGCTACGGCATCCGGCTCGACAAGCAGTACTTCAACTTCGGTGCTGCGCACTTCCTGATCTTCGCCAACGGCGACCGCGAGGAGCTGCACGGCCACAACTACCGGGCGACGCTTGAGCTCGACGGCCCCCTCGACACGGGCTGGGTGGTCGCAGATTTCCTTGTCGTCAAGCCGATCTTCAAGGGCGTCTGCGACGAGCTCGACCACCGTACTTTGCTGCCACGCGGCAACGACCATCTGACCCTTGAGACCCGCGGACGCGAGGTCATCGCCCGCCACCGTGACGACCGGTGGGTGTTGCCCGCTCGGGACGTGCGCGTGCTCGACATCGAGAACACATCGAGCGAACTGCTGGCGCGCTGGCTTTGCCGTCGATTCCTGGAGGAGCTTGGCGTGCAGATGCCTGGGCTGGCCCTCACCCGGATGCTGGTCACGGTGCAGGAGTCGCCCGGCCAGGCTGCCGTCTACGAACGAACGTTCCAGCTGCCGCAAGCGCCCGGCGCCCCGGCCGAACGCTAAGGCCCGCGCATGCGCCCCTCCCCCCCCTCTGCAGCGAGCGCGACAGCGACAGCGATATGGCAGGATCCCTATGCCCTGCTGGCCGGAGCGCTGGCGACAGCCGCGATGGCGTGGCTTGGTTCGCCCGGGCCGAGTTGGCTGGACTCCGGCGAGCTGATCGCCGCGGCACGCGAGCTGGGTGGGATCCACCCTCCCGGCCATCCCGCCTGGCTGTCGCTCGCCGGGATGGCCGAATGGTTGCCGCTGGGACCTCATGCGGCCCGCCTCGCGTGGCTCAGCGCGCTCGCGGGTGGTCTGTCGGTGGCGCTGGTGGTGCGCATCGGCCGCCTGCGCCTCGGGCCTCTGGGCTCCCGGCCCATCGCGGGGCTGTGGGCCCTGGCCGCCGGCCTGACGCTCGCGGCCAGCGCATCCCTGTGGATCGTCGGCGACCGTGTCGAGGTCTACACGCTCGCCTTGCTTGGCAACCTGTGGGCGCTGTACGCCGCCTTGCGGGCGGGCGACGCAGTCTCGGATCTGCCTGCGGGCGAGGCGCCGGGACGCGGTGTCATCGCTCCCCTTGTTGAGGTCGCGGTCGCCGTCGCGCTCGGCCTCCTCAATCACCACTATGTGACGTTCTTCGCGTTGCCGGCGGTGATCGTCGCAGCGTGGCCGGCGCTGCGCAGGATCGCAAGCCAGCGCCCGAGGGCGCTCGGCGCGTGCGTAGGCATCGGCGCGGTGCTCGGCCTTGGATACCTTGCGCTGGTGCTGCGTGCGCACGCAGACACCGAGCTGCGGTGGGGCGACCCAGGCCATCTGCACGGTCTGTGGGACACGGTGACGGCGCGCCACTTCCAGCGCTCGGTCACGGAGTCAGGGGCACCGATTGGCGCCAACCTGCTCATCCTATTTGGTGCGGTCGGAGACGGCTTGGGCGCACCCCTGGTCACCCTTGGCGCGGTCGGTCTGGCTGTCGGCGCGCTGCGCCGCGACCGGGGCCAACTTGCTCTGTGGCTGGCACTCCTCGGCGGGCTGATGACCAAGGGTCTGATGCACATCGATACCCGCAACCCAGATGATCACGGCTACATCCTGCTCGCCGTGGCGGCCATCGCCCTGGGCGTCGCCGAGCTGGGCGGGCTTCTGTTCAGGCGCGTGCCCAATCCGGGCCACCGGGGGTCACTGGCGGCGCGGCTCACCCTGGCCGGAGCGCCCTTGGTGATCTTGCTGGCAGGCCTACAGGCCTCGAGCCTGCTGGGCCGGCCCGATCTCGACCTCTCCGATCTGCAGGCGCCGGATCGCATCGACGCCCATCTGCGCGCGACCGTCTCGCCCGGTTCGCTGTACCTGTCGAACTACTATGGTCTGCAGTTCAACGAACAAGCCTTTCGGGTCGCCGAGGGTCGGCGGCCAGATATGGTCGCGGCCCACCTCAGCTTCCGCTTGGGCGACACCGACGGCGGCCGCGCCTGGCAGCGCTGGTTTGCCACCCGGTATCCCGCCTTCGCCGACCTCGCGATCGCCGCCGGCAAGCTGGGACGAACGCCAGTGGGCAACATCCTCGAACGCATCGAACACGAGAACATCTACGCCGAGCAGGACCCGGAGGGCAGACTGCCGGCGGGCATCTACGACTTCGGCGGCCTCGCGCACCGCCTGCTGCCCTCGGCGGAGCGTGCGCTCGATTACGATCTCACGCGGCGACGGGGACGTCACGAACGCATCTGGAGCGCGCTCTATTCCGACCTCGGCGATAGCGCGACCGCGGTGGTTCAGACCCGGGCGGTCCTGCTGTGGCAGCACGCCTTGCAGGTGGCACATGCCTTGCGACGCGGCTGGATGGTGCTCGCCCGGTCGGAGTTGCAGCGCGCCTTGCGGCTCGCCCCGTCGGACCGACTCCTCACCCGACTGGGCGAACGCGTCGCGACGCTCGAGTCCGCATGGGAGAGGCGAGACGCGGCGGCGTTCAAGGCTGTCTGGCAGCACTTCGCCGCGATGAGCTTCGACGCTCTCACCGGCGAATCGCCGTAGGCAGGAATCTGAGCAGACGTCGCGCAGACGACGCGCGCGGCCCCACCGACGCAGACGGCACCCGAGATGGCCACATCCATCGCGACCGCTGCCAGACCCGCGGCAACGGGTCCGGGCGACTGCTTGCCGTCGACGAGAGCGGCGGTCTACCATCGATCGCACCCAGCGCCGCGTCCCGCGAACCGCGAGATGCTACCGAGGACCCCATGGACGACACCGACGACACCAGCGCCCAGCGCAAGACGGATCATCTGAGAATCGCCCTCGACGATGCGAGCGTGCAGCGCCCTGGGGACGCCAACGGCCTGGAGCGCTACCACTTCGAGGCGCTCTCGCTGCCGGAGATCGATCTCGACACGGTCGACACAAGCTGCACCCTGCTGGGCAAGGAGCTTCGCGCACCGCTGCTCGTGGGCGCAATGACAGGCGGCACCAGCGACGCCGGACGGATCAATCGGGTCCTGGCTGAAGCCGCCGAACACTGCCGAGTCGGATTCTGTCTGGGGTCACAGCGGTCGATGCTGGCCGGTGACGTCGGCGACGCCGCCAGCTTCCGCGTGCGCGACGTGGCGCCGAAGACTCTGATTATCGGCAACATCGGCGCGATCCAGGTGCGCGACAAGGTCGACGGCGGTCAACTCGAGGCGCTGGCCGACTCAGTCGGTGCCGACGCGATGTTCATCCACCTCAACCCGCTGCAGGAGGCGATTCAGCCGGAAGGGGATCGCGACTGGCGGGGCATTTTGGACGCGATCGGCCGCACCGCGTCCGAGTGCGGGCTACCGGTGCTGGTCAAGGAAGTGGGCATGGGTCTCTCCGAGCAGAGCCTCCAGGCTCTCTCACAGACCGGGATCTCCGGGGTCGAGACGGCAGGGGTCGGCGGCACGTCCTGGGCCGGCATTGAAGCCCTGCGCCACGGCAGCCGCACGCCGCGAGCGATCGCAGGCGAGGTGCTGCGCGGATTCGGCACCCCCACCGCGGTGTGCGTACAGCTCGCGCGACACTCGTTTCCTGGGCGGCTGGTGATCGCCTCTGGTGGCCTGCGCAACGGACTTGAAGTGGCCAAGTGTATCGGCCTGGGCGCGGACGCCGCGGCCATGGCCTGGCCGTTCCTGATTGCGGCGCAAGATGGCGTCGAAGCTGCCGTCAACGAGATCGAAGGCGTCATCCAGACGCTGCGAACGGTGATGTTCCTGGTCGGCGCACCGACGCTGTCGCACCTCGGCAGCACACCGCTTCTGCCAGCGAACGAGAGACGATGAGCGAGGAGTTCGCCTGGGGCCAGGGCCACGGCAAGGCGATCCTGGTTGGCGAGCACTTCGTGCTGGACGGCGCCACCGCTCTGGCCACCGGGCTACCCGGCTTTGTCACTCGCGTGGGTCTGCGCTCGGTCCGCGAGGACGACCGCTGGACCCCGATCGCGGCGCGCGGTTCACTGCGGTTCCTCACGAAAAGCGAAGGGTTCGCGTCTCCGCCGCAGCACACCCTGTCGGCGCCGGGGAGCGAAGAGTTGCAGGCCTCCCTGCAGATGGTGGAGATGGCGCTGGAACGCGCTGGAGCCCCTTTGGCGGCCGATATCGTGGTCTCCGGCAACGTGCCGCTGGGCCGGGGCCTGGGTTCGAGCGCCGCGTTCGCCGTCGCTTCGGTGCGGGCCGCTTGGCGATTCGCGAGCCTGACAGCTCCAGCGGAGACCGTCGGCCGGGAGGTGGCTCGGGAGATGGAGACGATCGTCCACGGCCAGTCTTCGGGCCTGGACCCAGCGGCGGCCTGGAGCGACGCCCTGGTGCTCTTTCGCGACGGTGTCATCCAACGGGGCCAGCCACCAGCACAAGGCGCGATCGCCCAAGCCCGGTGGCTGATCGTCGACCTCGGCGCCGCGCCCGCCACCCGCACGGCGATCGCCCGCGCCAACGAGGCTCGAACGCGCATGGGCGGAGCGCAGCTCAGCGTCCTGGTCGCCGACGTCGACTGCGCGGCGAATCGGGCGTTCGCTGCCTTGCTCGGCGATGACGTCGACGGCCTTGCCGAGGCGATGGCGACGGCGGCAGCCGCCCTCAACCACCTCGACGTGGTCGACGAACGCATGAGGTCGGTGCTGGCGCGCTGCCTCGATGCCGGTGCGCTGGCGGCGAAACCGACTGGCGCGGGCCTCGGCGGCGCCCTCCTGGCCCTTGCGCCGACAGCCGCGATCGCCGAAACCGTGCGGGCCGGCCTCGGCACCACAGTCCGGGCCTGCCACATTCTGGAGATCAGCAGATGAGCACCAGCCGCGCGTCCGCGTTTGCGCCCGTCAACATCGCCCTGACCAAGTACTGGGGAAAACGTGACGCGCGCCTCAACCTGCCGCTGAACGACTCGATATCCGTGACACTCGCCGACCCCGGCACCCTGACGATCGTCGAACCACGCGCCAACCTGCAAGGCGACGCGGTCGTGGTCGACGACGAGGCGCTCGATGCCGCCGGCCTGGACAAGGTCCACAAAGTGCTCGACGCCGTGAGGCGCTTGAGCGGCGAGCAGGCGTACGCGGGTGTGCGCTCGGTCAACACCGTGCCGGCCGCGCAGGGGCTGGCATCGAGCGCGTCGGCGTTCGCCGCGCTGGCGCGAGCAGCGGTGGCGGCCTACGGGCTGGACGCCGACGGGCCGCTCCTCTCCCGGCTTGCTCGGATCGGTTCGGGCTCCGCGAGCCGGTCCCTCGACGGCGGATTCGTCTTGTGGCACCGCGGAGAGCGCGAGGACGGCGGTGACAGCTACGCCGAGTCCATCCTGCCGCCGGACTATTGGCCCCTGCGCGTCCTCATCGCCCGCGTCGCCAGCGGCCGCAAAGCGGTGTCGTCGACCCGCGCCATGCAGCTCAGCCGCGAGAATTCGCCCTACTTCGACTCCTGGATCGAGCGCTGCCAAGCCGACGTACCCCGCTGCCGCGCGGCGCTCGAGTCGCGCGACATCGAGATGCTCGCCGAGGTCGTCGAGGGCAATTGCCTGGCGATGCACGCGGCGATGCTCGCGACGACTCCTCCGCTGGTGTACTGGCAGCCTGGCACGGTGGCTGTAATCCACGCCGTGCAGAAGATGCGCGCTGCCGGCACCGAGTGCTGCTTTACCATCGACGCCGGCTCACACGTCGTCATCCTGGTCAC
>CALGHC010000791.1 GCA_937915965.1 uncultured Myxococcales bacterium | reverse complement strand
CGGGCGAAGCAAGCGGACTCCGCGGCTGGCGCAGGCACGACGACGGCGGCAGGCGAGACGGACACGGCCGACAGGGCCGCTCGGTCGGACGGCGCCGGGCTGGCCGATGACGCCACGGACGCCAAGGACGACGCCAAGAACGACGCCAGGGACGACGGCGTTCCGGCCAGTACCAGACCAGCAAGGCCCGGCAAGGCCGCGGTTCCCGCTGCGACGTCACGACGGCCGGGTGGCCAGCGACCGGCGAAAAAGCCCATCAAGCCAGCGGTCAAGACAGACCCGCCACACGGGGATCGGCCAGTGGGAGCGGCGCCGGCGCCGGTACCAGCGCCACCGGTCGTGCGGCCGCCCGATCGACCGAAGACCCCGGCGCCGAACACAGCCACTGCCGTCAAGCCGACCAGCCCGGAGCGGCCGCCGCCCAAGCGGCCCACCGCCCTGGATTGATCGCCCTGCCCGAGCCCCCGGGCCACGAGACGATGCCTCGCCAGGCAGACCCGCTCAGCCCGGAAGCCCGGAAGCCCGGAAGCTCGGTAGCCCGGAAGCCCGGAAGCCCGGAAGCTCAGAATCGCATCGCGAAGGTCGCGCCGTGGCCATCGGCCCAAGGGACCAGCGCGGCGCTCTGTGTGGGCGAGGTCGCCACGAGGACGCCGCCGACGACGACCGCAGCGGCGCCGAAGCCGGCGAGACCCCAGCCAATCACGAAGCGCGAGTTGATGCCCTTCTGTTGCGCCTCGGCCTCGGGCTTGCTGATGCCGACGATGTAGCCGGAGTCGTCGGTGTGCGTGAGACGCTGATCGAGGGTGCTCTGGTCGCCCTGCGCGAGGGCGAGCACGACCACACCGCCGACCGCAACGCCCGTACCGGCGATAAGCACCGCCCAGCCCACGGTCGACCGGCTGGCACCGGCAGAGCTGGAGTTCTGCGGCCGCGCGTCCCCGCCGTGGCCGCCGCCGGCTCCGATCGCGCCGCCCGATCCGTCGTTTGAGCGGCCCGGGTCCTCGTCGAGCTCAGCGAGGTGATGGCGCGCCTTGGCAGCCTCGACGTGGCCCTTGGGAGCCTTGGCGAGGAAGAGCTGATAGTCCCGTCGAGCTGCATCGGTCGCGCCGTCGCGCTGAGCGGCGCGCGCCGAGTTGTAGAGATAGAGCAGCTCGTCTGGGTTCATCATCCAGGCGGTCCGGTACATCGTCGCGGCCCGCTTGAAGTCGCCGGCGAGGTAGGCGTCGAGCGCGCTCTTCGAGACGGCGAGCGCGGCGGCGCGTTGGTCTTCGGCTTGCGCGGGACTGGCGACGACGAACGAGGCGAGAGTGACGAACGCGGCGAGACCAGCGCAGAGGCGGGCACGGCCCGCGCTCGACCGGGGGCGACCAGCGCTGACCCGGCTGCCGGTGCCAGATGCGGTCACGTCGTCTCTTTGATGCACGTCGTCTCCTAGATGCACGTCGGGCGTCGAACCGTTGGGTCCGCTCTAGGGCCGAAGCGTAGGCGGCCAGCGCCAGCGGAGCAAGGCGCTGTGGCGGCCGAGGGCGAGGACCGGAATCCGGGGTCTGGCCTTGGCCTCGGTGCTTCAGCCGGGCGGCGAATGCCGCCACGCGGTGGGGAAGTCGCGAGAACCACGCTTCTCGCGACTGGGGGCCGAGCCCCGGCCCCCCCAAGCCAAAAGACGCGAACTGGCAGCGATCAGAGGGCTTGGGAACGAGGCCCCGGATTTGGAACCGTACCCGGCAGCTGGCCGCTGGCGGCGGGATTGCTGCAGCCGACGACCTCGGGCATCGTCGGCGCTGTTGGCTGCCGCCTCCCTCAGGAAACACCATGCCCCGCACACCAGCCCGCCCGCCTTTTGCGATCGCCGATCAGGTGATCCCGCCCGGGCGCCGGCAGCGACTTGAGATCCCGGTCGCGCGCCTGCCGACGGGTACCTGGGTGTCGATGCCCTGCGAGGTCATGCACGGCAGGCGGCCCGGCCCGGTCATCTGGCTGAGCGCGGCCCTGCACGGCGACGAGCTCAACGGTGTCGAGATCATCAGCCGCGTCCTCGCCCTGCTCGACGCGCGTCGGCTCGTCGGCACCGTCGTCGCCGTCCCGATCGTCAACGTCTTCGGACTGATCAACGAGTCGCGCTACCTGCCCGATCGGCGCGACCTCAACCGCTGCTTTCCCGGCTCGCCACGCGGCTCGCTTGCCAGCCGCCTCGCTCACCTCTTCATGCGCGAGGTCGTCGAGCGGTGCAGCTACGGCATCGATCTGCACACCGGCAGCGACCACCGCAAGAACCTGCCGCAGGTGCGGGTCGACCTGGGGGACGTCGAGGCACAGCGCTGCGCCGCGGCATTTGGTGCGCCGGTTGTCCTGCACGCCCGCACCCGCGACGGCTCGCTGCGCCAGGCAGCCAGCGAGCGCGGCATCCACGTGCTCGTCTACGAGGCGGGCGCGGCGCTCCGCTTCAACGCGACGGCCATCGACACAGGCGTCGCCGGCGTTATGCGGGTGCTCGCGACGCTGGGGATGGTCGCAGCCGACACGGTGTCGGCGCCGGGCGTCGTGAGGACCTGCGGGGCCTCGAGCTGGCTGCGCGCTCGCAAGAGCGGGCTCTTGCGCCTGGAGGTCGAGCTAGGCGACGAGGTCCGCAAGGGCCAGCGTCTTGGTGTGGTCGCCGACGTGTTTGGCCAGGCGGGCGCGTCGTTGAGCGCTCCGATGCACGGCACCGTCATCGGCGTGGTCGTCAACCCCCTGGTCAATCAGGGCGAAGCGGTGGTGCACATCGCCGCGCACGGCAGCCGCAGCGCAGCCGAAAAAGGCGACCCTTGACGACCGGGCTACCGGCTCAGCAAGCGCAGGTCGGCGATCTCAAGATGCCAGGCGAAGACGAAATAGTAGGCCAGAAAGACAGTAAATATGGCCACGACCGCCAGCGGCTGCTTGCGGAATCGCCACAGGAGCCACGACCCCGCGGAGACCAGGCTGAGCTTGAAGACAACAAAGGCCAGTGGCGAGTCCGCGAGCAGGTCGGCGAGCAAGGGGTTGGCCTCGGTCGCTCGGCCGGTGGTCACCCATACGACCGTCAGCACCGCG
>CALGHC010000790.1 GCA_937915965.1 uncultured Myxococcales bacterium | reverse complement strand
CTAGGGCGACCGGGACGACCACCGCGGCCGAGGTGAAGCCGTGACCCGCGATCGAGCCTTCCTGAACGCGACAAGGTGGACGCCGGCCGTGGCGACCTGGTGGATATGCGCGTGCGCGGCTACGGCTCTGTCTGGTTGCTCGGGCAAGGTGCAGACCGAGTTCGACTTGCTGGTCATACAGGACGGCTCGTTCATGGGCGACACCGAACTATCTGCCGAGAAAGGCGAACTCCATCAGGCAGTCTACGAGATGATCTTCGCCAGGACCGACCTGCCGTTCGGCTTTGGCGGCCACGGCGGCCCGCAGCGCGAACGCAATCGGGCGATGGCCGCCGCGATCGCACCCAAGGCGAACGAGCTGCTCAAGACCAGGGGTTCCCTGCATATGTACGGTGGGGGCGCCGCGATCGGGATCGTGGTCAGCGCCCGGTCGCGGACCTTGGCGGTTTCCTGGCTAGCCGACCGCGGTGAGGACGGGACGAGCTTCTTCGTCGACCTCAGCGGGGTCGAGGGTGCGTTCGATCCGGCAGCACCGCTGGATGTCGAGCAGGTCGAGCGAGCCGCGATCGTACTTCGGGGGGGGGAATGAGGTTCACCCGCCGCATACCTGCCTACGCGACCGCTTTCGTCGGGCCCCGCGCGGGCCTTGGCGCGCCCCTCGCCAGCTGGCTGATCGTCGTTGCGTGCACGAGCGGATGCGTCTCGATGGAGACCCGCAGCCGAGGCACTGTCATCGCCCACGACGAGCTGCTGCGCAATCGCGATCACTTGCCACAGCTCGTGGCTGACGACGCCGACCGGGGTCTGGCCGCGCGCGCCTTCTACGCCCACGAGGTGAACAAGAGCCGCTTCTTCGCGGGCATCTCCGGCGCGCCTCGGACGGGAACTGCGCGGGAGGCCTTGCCGCCCGTCTTCCGCGACGTCGAGCGCAACTTCGCGCCGCAGACGACCGTCGCGACCGCTGGTGGGCCGACGCGGGGCCTGACGATGCTGGCGGCAAAGGAACCAGATCAGCTGCAGAGACAGGCGAAGCAGGACGACGAAGCGTTCTGGATCGAGCAGCGCAAGACCGATGAACGCCTTGAGTCGATCGGCAAGCGCAACCTGCCCTATCAGCTCGCCCTCGCTGGCAGGTTCGTCATCAGCACCGCCGAGGAGGTGCAACGCGGCCTGGCCAAGCACCAATTGCTGATCTCATTCGCGGTCGTCGGTGACGCCGTATACGCGTTTCGCGTCGGCCGCGGCGGCATGCGCGCGCAGCGGTTGCGGCAACCGGCCGCCGTCCTACGCCAGTGGACGACCGAGCTGGTGGTGGCAGTGCGACAAGCACGCGGCGACGACTGGCGCGCCCTTGCCAAAAGGATGTGGCTCGGTCTCTTCGAGCCCTTTGCCGCCGAGATGGCGACCGCCAAGATCGTCACGTTGGTGCCCGATGGCTTCCTCGCCAACGTGCCATTCGCGGTCCTGATCGCACCTTCGGGCCAGCTGCTCGTCGAACAAGCGGCGATCGGCTATCTGCCGTCGGCCAGCTTCTATCGAGCGCTGCTGGCTCGACCACTCTTCGCGGAGAAGCCCCGGATGCTCGTGCTCGGCAACGCCATCTACCCCCAGCCGTGGCAGCCCTTGCCGACGGCCGAGACGGAGGCCCGCAGCGTCGCCCGGGTCTTCGACGGGTCCACGCTCCTGATCGGCCGCGAAGCGACCGAGGAGCGATTCGTCGACGCGATCGACAACCACAACATCTTCCACTTCGCCACCCACGGGATGCTGGCGGGACAGCTCGCTGCTCAGGCCTCGAGCTTGCTATTGACTCGAACAGATGAGGCAGACGGCTACCTGACCGCGGCCGAGCTCGCCCGCCTCGACCTCTCGCGCAGCTATCTTGCTGTTCTGAGCGCGTGCGAGACCTCGGTCAGCACGGACGGTGGCGGCTCTCTCGACAGCATCAGCGCAGCGTTCCTCTCCGCGGGCGCGCCGACCGTGATCGGCAGTCAGTGGCAGGTCTCGGACGACTCGACCGCGGCGCTGATGGTCGACTTCTACGCCCACTTCCTCGACGTCGGCGCGGCAGAGGCCCTGCGGGCGGCGCAGCTGCGATTGCGCGAGAACAAGGCCTGGCAGCACCCCTTCTTCTGGGCGGCGTTTGTGCTGTACGGGTGGGACAAATGAGCCGCGCTCGCACCCTCTTCGCCGCTTGGATCACGTCGGCCGCGCTGCTATCGGGGTGCGCAAGCTATGTAGCGTACGAGCGCGGCCTGCCCAAGCGAGTCGAGGTGATCCGCGAAGCTGGCGCGCCGCAGACCCGCCTGGTGGTCGAACGCGCTGGCGCGGATCGCATCGAGATCGCCGTGCTCACGCGCCGCGTCATCGAGCTTCGTCGCCGCATCGTCTACAACACTATCGAGATCCGCGGAGACTGGAATCCCAACCCGCTTTGGGAGCTGATCGAGATGCCATTCGGGCTGGTCGCGCTGCCGGCCACCGCCCTGATTGTGCCATTTGGGGTCTATGATTTCCCCGACTCGCCGACGATGAAGCAGAACCACTTTCGCAACCGACTGGCCCTGATCGTCGGTTTCCTCAACCCGGCGCAGTCAGTGATGTCACCGCGGTTCGTGCGCGACCCGAACACCGACCGAGAGGTCTTCTTCTCCAAGCCCGCCACGACCTCCTACAGCGTTTCGTTGCCCCACGATCAGGTCGCAGTGCGCTACCGCATCGTCAGCGCCGACGGCCTCACGCAGCGCGCCGGCGAAGGAGTGACAGATCGGTTCGGTCGCGTGGTCATCGCTGGGTTATCAAACGACACGTTGCGCGTTGAG
>CALGHC010000789.1 GCA_937915965.1 uncultured Myxococcales bacterium | reverse complement strand
GTTGTGGCGGTTCGTCGCGAGCTGCAACACAACCACACTGCCATCCCCGCTCGGCTGCAGGAGAACGCGTTGTCTGGTCGCAGGAGAACGCTACGGGATCGGGAAGAACGTCTCGACCGTCAGGGCAGGGAAGCTCGCGATCAGACTGGTCAGCACAAGCGTCGCGGCGAGACTCACGCTGAAGATGGCCACGAAGCCGGTCACCAGCTCGTGCCAGCTGCGGTCCCGGAACCACAGGGCGACGACCAGCACGGCGACCGAGGCGCACAGCAGCAGCAGCGAGCCGGCCAGGCGCACGTCCAGCATGAACCAGCCTGCGTAGCGGTAGCCCTGATCCATGGTCGCTCCCGGGATTGCATCGCGTTCACGCGGGGCTTGGCCCTGGGTGGCGCCCGAGTCTACCGAGATTGATGCCGTTGACAACGACGTGGGCGAGTACGGCAGGCCAGATCGAGCTGTACGCTGCGGCCAGAAGCCCAAAGGACAGGCCGGCCGCCAGCGCGAAGGTACTCCATGCGTAATAGCGCCGGGTCGGTCCTCCGTGCAGCAGTCCGAAGATCACCGAGGTGACGACGTACCCAAACGCGTACTGCATGGGCCCGCGAAAGAGGGCCTCCTCGGCGACGCCGCTGGCCACCGCGAAGACGACAATGCGCGTCGGCGTGACGGGCGCCACTGCAACGGCGAGCTCTCCGCCGAGCCGTCGCATCGCTGGCCAGACGCGTTCCGCCACGGCCGTGCCGCCGATGAGTGCGGACGCTACCGCGGCGCTGGCCAGCCACCACGGCACGGCTCTTTCCCCGTTCGGCGCCGTGGTTAACAGCGCCAAGCCCGGTTGCGTGAAGAATGCCCACCCTGCCGCCACCGCCAGGGTAATTCCGTAGAAGATCAGGACCATGCGAATGGTCATGGGCGGAGCGTCGTTCGCGCCGTCTGCATCGGGCGATGGCGTCGGCAACGGCTTGGATTCAGTCATGTGGTTGGGTGTCCCGTGCGGCGGGTTGCAGCGCCGAGGGCCGCCGCCGCCGCGCCGCACATGCACCACGAAAAAATTGAAAACGCAAGCGGGTCCACTAGCCTGGGGTCGGCTGCAAACGGACCCTCAGGCGACATGCCCGGCTCCGCCGCAGCGCGCAAGGACGGCTCGGATGGCGCACAGTGGGTCGATCGGGGCGAACGTATCGGTCGCAACTGCGCCGCATCTGGGTCGCGGCAACCTGCCGCGATACGGGCTGGCGGCGCCGATTGCGCTTCTCCTGTGCGCCAGCCTGCCAGGTTGCGACGGCGTACGCGATGCCTTCAAAGAGGTTGGCCCCCTCGCCGGCTCGGCGATGATCGCTGCCGAGGGCGAATCGTCTCCGACGGTGACAGACAACGTCATCCCCAGCCGGGCCCCTTCGCGTCTGCTCGAGGTCCGAATCGAGGCCGAACGCTCGATGGCCCGTCTCGCGCGCCACCTCGGGACGACCGTCGACGCGATCCTCAGCGACAACGCGATGACCAGCACAGCGCTGACCGCGGGCATGGTGCTCAAGGTACATACCTCGCCCGGCCTCCTGGCCGCGTTCGAGGAGAACCGCCGGGCACGCAAGGCACGCGCTGCGCAGCGGGTGCGCGACGCGGCGGCTGCCAAGCTGCAGGCGAAGCAGCAGCGCGAGCTTGAGCGCAAGCAGTTGGCGGAACGCAAGAGCACGCTGCGCAAGGCGAAGCGCGCCGATCAGATGCGAATACGGAAGGCCGCGTTGCGGCGCGCCAAGGCCCGCCGCGCCGCCGTGACCGACAGAGCGAAGCGAAAGCGTCGCTCAGGCACCAAGTAGTCGCGGGCCGCGCCTACATGGCGGTGCAATAGCCGTCGATTCCCGACCCGCTGCCGCCGCCGCCTGTGCCAGCGAAGAGGCATCCGATCGGCAGGCAGCTGCCGCCAAAGCACTCGCTACCGCCGCCGCCACCACCCAGCATCGCCAGGCAGCTCAACAGGTCGAGCGGGCCGCCGCCACTTGAGCCGCAACAGCTCCCCAACGAGCACGGCAGTGAGTTCGGATCTTTGGCGCAATCGCACAGCCCGCATAGCGGGTTCGAGCTGCCGCCCCCGCCGCTGCTGGGAGAACCGCATGAGCACACACCAGCGCCCGGCGTCGTCGGCACGCCGCCGCCGCCGCCAGGGATGCCCGGGATGCCGCCGCCGCCGGAGGGCAGCCCGCCGCCGAACAGATCCATCATCTGAACGCACTTGGAGCCTTCCGCCGCGTTGCAGAAGGCCGTCAAATTGTCGCATTGGCCGTTGACGTCGTAGCACGCGCCCGAGGCGACATCGCACAGCAGGCTGAATCCGCTGGTTCCGGCGTCACAGTCGCTGTCGCTCGTGCACTTGGTGCCCGGGAGCACCGTGCCGCCGGTCGTCTTCGAGCAGGTGTACGTCGACGCCGAGCAGTTGCCCGCGTCCTTGGTCGCGCAGTCCTCGTCGGTCGCGCACTCGACGCAAGACCATGTGCCGTTGATCTCGACGCAGCCTGGGTAGGGGGCCTGGCACAGGGCGCACTCGTTGTTCTGCGTGCTCGGTGAGCACTTGTTGCCGATGCAGAGCGGGCCCGTCGTTGACGCTGCGCAGTGGGTGTCGCTTGAGCACTCGACACATTCGCCCGTCGCAAGCTTGACCGGCTTGTCCGCCTCGCACGCCTCGCTGCTGACGCATGCGTGCTTGGATGTGTTGCAGGTACCCTTGTCGCAGTGCTCGTCCTTGGTGCAGTCGACACACAGCCCGGCGATGCATTTGTCGGGGCACCCTTTGCATGGAAGCGCTGTCTCACAGGCGTTACCGTAGCAGCAGCTCGCGCTCTGGTAGGCACACGCTTTGATGCTCGCTGCGAATTCGACGCATTCCGAGTTCGCTGGACACGCCGACGAGCCGCACTCGGGCGCGCACACCTTGGTTTCACCCATCTTCACGCAGTGGTGGCCCGCCGCGCAGTCGCTGGTTACGTTGCACGCGTCGCATTGGCCCTTGAAGGACTTGCACGAAGGCGGGCTGGTCGTGAAGTTGCACTGCTCGCCGGAATCGCAGCCATCGATGGCGCAGCCCTCGCACGTAAACTGCGGGGGAATGCAGTTCTTCTTGGTCGCGTCCTGGCTCCACTGCTCGCAGGAGAGGTAGCTGGCGCATTCGTCCTTGGTCGCGCAGGTCTTGGCGCAGAAGTTGCCGTTGATGAGGGTCACGCAGTCGTAGCCACTGGCGCAGTCGCCGGTGACGTCGCACTTCGCGCAGTCGGTGCCCTCGGCCTTGACACCGCCCGTGTCTGCCGGAACGACAGCGTCGTCGCCCGCGCTGGTGTCGTCGGTGGCGCCGGCGTCACCATCGCTGCCCGCCACATCGCCGCCGGCGAAACCACCGCAAATCCCGCTGGTGCACTGCTGGCCGGCCGCGCAGCTCAGGCCACTGTTGCCGCCGCACTGGGCCTTGACGCAGATCTTGGCGCTCAAATCACAGGCAAGACCCTGATCGTCAGGACAGTCATTCGGGTTCTGGCAGCTGATGCCCGTATTGGTGTTGCCGGCGGGGTCGTCGCCGCCGCTGCATGCGCTCGCGCCCAACGCACCCAACAGGGCGATTGCAATAAAGACTCGGTAGTTCGCGGCCATGTCGTACCTCCTGACAGTCCGGGCGAATGGTAAGGGCCACCCCATGCCAATGCAAGGACCGCGCACGCACCACGCGAGCCCTCCGGGGCCGCGTGACCAGGGCCCCCTCGGGGCCAGCTAGCGCCCCTGTTCGCCTAGGGCTGGGAAAGCACTGCTGCCGGGTCGAGGCGGGTGGCCCGCCGAGCGGGACCGAGGGCACCCACGATGCAGAACACGGCAGCGACGCCCACAACGAGCGGCGCCGACCACCAGGGAAAGTGAAAGAACGCATCGGGAACAAGCGGCACACCGGCCAGGAAAGCGCCGGCCAGGCTGTCGACCGCCAGCGCGCCAAGACGTGCCACCAAGAGGCCCACGAGCCCGCCGACCACGCCGAGGATGGCGGCCTCGCCGAGCACCAGCAGCGCAATCGCTCGCCGCGTCGCGCCGATCGCGCGAAGGACGGCGATCTCTCGCCTGCGCTCGTGCACCAGCATCGCGAATACATGGGTGATGCTGCTCGCCGCGACCAGGAGGACGATCACCGCGAGCAGGACGAGGGCCAGCCAGACGACAAATACGACGGTGCCGAAGGTGCGGGCGACACGTGAGCGGCGGCTGAGCGAGAAGCCGTGCGATTCGACCGCCGCGATGACAGCGGGTACTACCTCGTTGCTCTCGGTCTCGATGACGACCGCGTCGTAGTTGCGGGAGGCCTGCCTGCCGCGGAAGCGCGCGTTGAAGTGGCGCACGACCTCAAGGGGCAACGCGAGACCCAATTCCGGAGCCTTGCGCGAGAAGCCGACCACCACGCCCTGGCGGATCTGCTGGCGTGGTCGCGCCGCGTCTTTTGTAAAATACGAGTCGCCCATGATCATGTGGAAGCGAACGCCGAAGAGCGCCTCGGGGGAGGCCATCTTGGCGACACCGAGTGACTGGGCCATGTCGCTGTTGAACACCTCAAGCAGCAACGGGTTGACGACCCCGGGCAGGGGCGGCTCGCAGTGGCCCAGGCGGCTATCGATCTGGTCGGTGGCGCAGTAGGTTGGCGCTGGACACGGCGCTTCGGTGGCGCACCAACCCAGCGATCCCTCGTCACAGCGGCGGGCGACGTGGCCTGTACTCGCGTCACCCAGGCCACGCACGTCCTCAGCGCGCTTGACCAGACATCGCTGTGGCACGCAGCGCGTCGGTGCTGCGTCGCTGTCGCAAGTGCTGCCAGCCGGGCAGCTGCCCGTCTCACAGGTTGCCGCGCAGCCGCTCTGGTCGGGGCCGAGCCCGCAGGTGCCGACGCAGCGGCCATCGACGCACGAGGCGCCATCGCGGCAGTCGGCGACGCCTTCACAACTCAACCACAGGCTGGCCGCGCTGAATCGATCGGCCCAGACGATCAGCGAACAGGCACCCTGATCGCAGGCCTGACCGGGTGGGCAGTCGATGTCGAGGTCACAGCGTGAAGGTGGGCGGCGCGCGGCACGCAAGCGCCGGGCGTCGACGTGCTCGGACTCGCGCAGCTCAGGGCGAAGCAGCTCGCTGGGCAGCCCGTCGAAGAAGGCCTCGGTGAACAGATTGTAGCCGAGCAGCGACTCGCCACCCCAGAGGCGCGCAGGGAAGGCGGATTTCTGTTTGCCGAACGCCCGCACGACACCGGGCAGGGCACCGAGCTGGGCGATCCGAGCGCTGTCGAGAGCGGTCTCGCCCAGCGCCTGCTCGACGCCGAAGACGCGCACCGAGCGTGGCTCGATCTCGAGCTGCGTGGCCGGGAAGATTCGGTTCAAGACGCGCTCTTGCAGTCCCACTCCCAGCCCGATGAAGAAGGCGAGGAAGGCCGTTCCAACGGCGATACCGATGATCGCGAAGGCGGCGTTGACGCGACTCGAGCGCAGGTTGGCCACGACCAGACCCAGCAGGCGGCGCAGATTCATGGCGCCTCCGTTTGAGCGCCTGCGCTGCCCGTGTCGTCGTCCGTGGCGGTCGCCGAGTCCGCCGAAGGCAGGAAACGGCCACGTTCAAGGCGCAGCACTCGCTCGGCGTGGCGAGCCGCCTCCGGGTCGTGGGTGACCATGACAATGGTGGTTGCCTGGCTTCGATGTAGCTCGCCAAACAGCCCGAGCACCAACGCGGAGGTCTCCGGGTCCAGGTTGCCGGTCGGTTCATCACAGATCAGCAGCGGTGGCTCGAGCATCAGCGCCCGGGCGATCGCGACCCGCTGCTGCTCGCCGCCGCTCAGCGTCCGGGGGCGCTCGTCGAAGAAGCCGCCCAGGCCAACCCGGTCGAGCAACTCGTGGGCGCGGTGCTGCGCCGCACGCGGGGCCATCCCGCTGCCAAAGTGGGCCGGCATCATCACGTTGGCGCCGACGGACAGATTGGCGAGCAGATTGAAGCCCTGGAAGACGAAGCCAATCGTTCGATTTCGCAGCCGCGATAGCGAACGATCGTCGAGGCCCGCAAGTTCTGCGTTGCCCAGCTGCAGCGAGCCCTGGTACGCGCGGTCGAGCCCGCCTATCAAGTTGAGGAGGGTCGACTTGCCCGAGCCGCTTCGACCTACGATTGCGACCCAACTACCGGTCTCGATGTCCATGTCGATCGCGTCGATTGCCGCCACATCGCGGCCGCCGTCGCGGTAGACGCGACGCAAGGCGCGGGCGCGCAGCAGCGGATTCGCGGTGACGTCGACGAGGGCCGCCACAGGCACGTGGGACGAATCGGTCATTCGCCCTCCGGGTCACCATCTGCCGGGCGCAGCTCGAGGCGAATGTGTACGGCGTCGTCGGTCAACTCGACTCCCGCCGCGACCGCGCTCAATCCGCCGATCATCGCGACGAAGTGGTCGGGTACGCCGCGCCTGCGCAGCGATCGCACCAGCCGCGGAGTCGTCATCAGGGCGCCGGCCCACCAGCGCTGCCCAGTCGCCAGCTCGCGCTCAAGATCGGTGTGCACCGCCTTGCTCAAACTCGGGAAGCGACCCTCGGCCACCCATGTGAGCTGATCCACGGCGCCCAGACCGTTGACCCAAAGCAACTTGCGGCCGTCGGCGAAGAGGCACCATGGGGCCGGACCATCCTCGACGCAGGGACCGGACCATGCCCCCACCGTGCGCGTCTTGGTCGCACCGGCTTCCGCGAGTCGTGCCCTGACCCGGTCGAGCAGCGTGCGCGCCGCTTGATCGTCACGGGCCTGCAGGCCAATCCAGCCCGAGAGGACGCGCAGCAGTCCGCGTGCCGGCCATGTGCGCGGGTCGAGTGGCGCGTCTTCGGCGAGCCCAAGCAGGCCGGCCGAGAGCTGGCCGTCGACCGCCGCGATGACCAGATCGCGCGCGTCGAGCGCGGCGAGACGCGGGTCGATGTTCGCAAGCAGGGAGGCGGGCAGGAACCGCGCGCGCAGGCCTTCTGGGAGCAGGCCTGGCAGCTTCGGGTTGAGGCGAAGCCGCACAAGCACTGCGTTTTCGTCCGG
Organism: uncultured Myxococcales bacterium; assembly: GCA_937915965.1. Classification (GTDB taxonomy): domain Bacteria; phylum Myxococcota_A; class UBA9042; order UBA9042; family UBA9042; genus CALGHC01. Next base: position 415 of record CALGHC010000789.1, on the reverse strand, counting down.
AATCGTCGAGGCAAGGTCCAGCAAGGACGGCGGATTGCCAGGCAAGAAGTCAGCATGATAGCCCGCGACATCCTCGAGAGCCCCCGCAGCCGCTCCGAGACGGATGTCGAGGGCCGGCCCGGCGGCGCTGAGGCTCAGATCGGCGTCGAGGCGCTCGACGCGATCCACGACGCCGCCGAAGAGCAGTGTCATCGGTCCCAGGCTGTCACGCAGACGATCCCGCAGGGGCGAACGGTCGCCCAGGGTCCATCGCAGGTGGACCTCTCCTTGAGGGGCCGCTAGCGCCGCGTCCGTCTGCCTGGGGGTCGCTCGCCAGGCCCGCCACGCGGCATCCGCGCCGTCGCCGCCGCTGGTGGTCGATTCCGTGGCGCCGGTCTGGTCGCCGCCATCGGTGGCGTCGCCGGCGACCGCTTCG
>CALGHC010000788.1 GCA_937915965.1 uncultured Myxococcales bacterium | reverse complement strand
GCGACGCAGCACCCGGCGGTCGGGCTGGGCCGGGTCGGCGACCAGCACGACGTCGATGCTGCACTGGACGCAGCCGTCGCGGGCGCGACAGTTGGTGTAGCGATTGAGCGGCGCCTGGTGCCTCGTCCCGCCGAAGCGACGTTGCGCGCGGCCGCCCAGCGCCAACGGGCGCCACGCGACCTGCGACCCTTCGAGCCATGAGGCCATCTTGGGCCGCTCGGGAGGCGCCGCATGGCTGCTCCTGGGGCGCCACATCCGCTGGCGGTGGTTTGACCGGCCGCAGCGCAGGCCCTACCTTTCGCCCCCCTTGCCCCCGCCGCGCTGCAGCGCCAGCGCCGCGCCGAGAGAAGCCGTGACGATGACCAGCCGGTCCCCGACCAACCGCCCCGCTCTCGACGCCGGCGCGCCGGAGCGCCAACTCAGCGCTATCGAGGACGCGATCGTCGACATCCGCGAGGGCCGGATGGTGATCCTTGTCGACGACGAGGATCGCGAGAACGAGGGCGATCTGGTCGTCGCCGCCGAGAAGGTCACCGCCGAGTCGATCGCTTTCATGGCGCAGCATGGCCGCGGACTCGTCTGTCTCGCCCTGGATGGCGACATGGTTGACCGCCTCGGCCTCGAGCCGATGGCGCTGCAGAACCAGGCGCCGCTGTCGACGGCGTTCACCGAGAGTATCGACGCCGCGGTCTGCCAAGGCAGCGGCGCGTCGCCGCGAGACCGAGCACGGACGATCCTCGCTGCGATCGATGGTGACGCATCGCGGCCCGACTTCCGTGTCCCCGGCCACGTATTTCCGCTGCGAGCGCGCAAGGGCGGCGTGCTGGTGCGCAGTGGTCAGACCGAGGGCAGCGTCGACCTGGCGCGCCTCGCCGGCCTCGCACCAGCCGGCGTGATCTGCGAGGTGATGGCTGAAGATGGCAGCATGCAGCGCTTGCGCGGCTTGCTCCGATTCGGTGAGCAGCACGGCATCCGCGTGGTCTCGGTCGCCGATCTCATCGAGTACCGGGTCCACCACGAGCCGCTGGTCGTCTGCGAGTCCGAGAGCCGCCTGCCGACTGCATGGGGCGAGTTCCGAATTCGGGTCTTCCGGTCGTTGGTCGACGACACCATCCACGCTGCCCTCACTATGGGTGCCCAGCAGCCGGACGTGCCGACTCTGGTGCGGGTTCACCGCGCCAACCTGCTTGGCGACGCATTCGGCTTCTGCATTTCGAGCAGCCGCCGCAATCTCGACCGCGCTCTGCAGGCGATCGCCGCTGAGGGCAACGGCGCGTTGGTCTATCTCTGCGTCGAGGACCACCCAGACGCCCTGGCGGATCTCTTGCAGACCTACGCGGTTCGCGGCCAGGGTCGCCAGTGGCCGACCGCCGAGATGCGAAAGCGACCGATGGATTTCAAGGAGTTCGGCGTTGGCGCGCAGATCCTCCAGCAGCTTGGCCTCGGCAAGGTGCGGATCATGACTGACCATCCTCGGCGGCTGCGGGCCGTGTCCGGCTTTGGCCTGGAGATTGTCGGCTGGCAGTCACTTGAACCAGACGGCGATGCCGTTGACACCGAACGGAGTCGGGCGTCATGATCACTCCTCGGTTGGTGTGGCTGGCGTTGCTCGCGGCGTCGGTAGTGGCCTGCGGGAGTCCGTGCGCCGAGTTGGCATCCCAGACCTGCGGGCGCCTGGGCGAAGCCGACCCGCAATGTCAGGAGTTACGCGCGGTGGCCGAGCTGCCCCGTGCGGGTGACGGCAACGCCTGCAAGGCCAGCCTCACGTTTGCTGAGGAGCTGCGCAAAGGCCGCTGATCACCCGACGCGGCCGGGCGGTTGACGCGAGAGCGGTGCGGTGTCGCGCCGCTTCGAAGCTGGCAAAACCTCGTGCCGCGAGTGGCAAGGCGCCGCAGCAATACGGCGCGCGCAAGGAGGACCGTCGGCGTGGGACGCAAGTTCGGACGGTTCGAGTTGCTTGAGCGGATCGGCGTCGGCGGAATGGCCGAGGTATGGAAGGCCCGTGTCGCGGGGGTCGGCGGCTTCGAGAAGATGCTCGTCGTCAAGAAGATCCTGCCTGCGTTCGCCCAAAACAAGACCTTCGTCGACATGTTGCTGGCCGAGGCGCGTCTCTGCGCCATCTTGCAGCACACCAACATCGTACAGACCTACGAAAACGGCGAGATCGACTCGCAGTACTACATCGCGATGGAGTGGGTGCAGGGATTCGATCTGTTCAAGATCCTCTCTCGTGCCACCCAGGTGACCCGTCGTCTCCCGCCCGAGCTCGCGCTCCTCGTCTCTGCCGAGGTCGCAAAAGGGCTGGGCTACGCCCACAACGCCAAGGATCATCGCGGCCGACCACTGCAGATCATCCACCGCGACGTATCGCCTTCGAACATCATCATCAGCGAAGCGGGCGAGGTGAAGGTCACCGACTTTGGCGTCGCTCGTGCCGCAATCGAGGGTCGCAACCGCGACGCTGGCAGCAAGGCCGGGGTCTTGAAGGGAAAGCTCGGCTACATGTCGCCCGAGCAGGTCACCGGGCAGGCGTTCGACCACCGCAGCGATATCTTCTCGCTCGGCATCATCTTGTACGAGAGCATTACGCTCAAGCGTCTCTTCTTGGGGCGCACCGATCTCGAGACCCTGGTCAACATCCGTGATGCGCGAATCGAACACAAGTTCCGCAAGCACAGCTACATTGACGAGGGCGTGCGTTCGATCCTGCGGCGCTCACTGGCCAAGGACCCAGACGAGCGCTACGCCTCTGCGCTCGACATGCACGACGACATCGTCAACCTGCTGTTCGAGTCGAAGATCCAGGTCTCAAATCGGTCTCTGGCCGCGTTCCTCGCCGACCTCTTCGACGCGGAGCGAGACCGCGACGTCGTCGGCAAGCCCGCCGCGCAGTCGCCGACGACACGCGAGCGGATCGCCCCGCCGCTATCAGCGCGGACAGCGGCCGAGACCTCCCAGCATTCGCTGAGTTTTTCGGCGGAGGCGGTCGAGGAGAAGATCAAGGCTCGCATTCGCGCCAAGCGCGAGGCCATGCGGGCTGCCTCCGTGGCCGAGCCGCCCTCTGACGAAGGCCCCGCAAGCCAGGAGTTCGTCTCTGTCCAAGATGTCGACGCCGACGCCGACGCCGACACCGACACCGCCTCCGTCATCGAGCCACGGACGTCCTGGGCCGAAGCCGAGCCGGCGCAGGCAGAGGATGTTGCGCTTCCCACGTCGCGCCGACCGTCCAGCCGCGCCGTCTCGGAGGGATTCGTGGATGGCGCGCCGCTGGTGGCGACGCCCGGTCCCGCCGACGGCGAGGCCATGCCGCTTGCCGTCCTCGCTGTTGACGTCGAAGGCGACTCGGGCGCTCGACAGGCGTCCCCACACCGCCTCAAGGAGACCCAACGGGTCGTTCGGCCGGCTGGCCCGGCCTCGTCGCACCGTTATCACCTGCGAACGGGCGATGGTCACGTCCTCGGCCCGCTCAGCCTGGGCAATATCGAAGGCATGGTGCGCAGCCGCGCCGCCGGCGGTAGCGACCTCATTAGCGTCGAAGAGGGGCCCTTCAAGGCGGTCCGCGAGGTGTCGCACCTGGCGTATTTGATGGACGAGCTGGACCGCACCCGCGAGCCGCCCGTGGCCCAGGGTACGCTGACGCGGCTGATCTTCCCCAAGCTCGTCTTCGACATCTTCGCCAACCGCGCGACCGGTTGCCTTGAACTGAAGCGCGACCATTCGGTCAAGTCCTTGTATTTTCGACGGGGTCGGCCCCAGCACATCGCCTCGAACCAAAAAGGCGAGATGCTCGGCGCGTTCATGGTTTCCAACGGATTCATCAGCCAAGCCGATGTCGACCTCGCCTTGCAGCGCGTGGAGGCCGCTGGTGGTCGATTGGGAGACGTGCTGATCGGTTTGAACCTGATCAAGCCTTTTCAGCTCTACCAGGTGCTTGAACGGCAGTTCCGGTCCAAGTTCATCGATGCCTATGGCTGGGACAACGGCGAGTACGCATTCTATGCCGGCGAGGCGCCGCCCGCCGACATCGTCCCGCTCGATCTCGATCCGATCTCTGCGCTCGCCGAGGGGGTTCGCGAGAAGCTGCCGTTGTCGATCCTTGAACCCCAGTTCAGCGACTACATGGACAAGGCCTACTTCCGCACCCGCAATCCGCGCATCAGCGTGGAGTCCCTGCGTTTCCAGGCCCGTGAGGCCAAGGCGCTCGGGATGCTCATGGCTTCAAAGACCCTCCGCGAGGCCGTTGACGAGAAGTGCCGCAACCGGCAACAACGCCTCGCGCTGCTTCACGTGCTGTTCATCATGCTTCAGACCGAGCTGCTGACCTTCGACCCGAATCAGGCCTGAGCCGCCCCGCTCTGACGTCAGGAGGCAGCCGTGTCGAAGTCGACAACAGCCGCCCAGCCGGGCGCCGCGCCGTACCCTTTGGTCATCGGGCACCGCGGGGCGCCGTTCCTGGCCCCGGAGAACTCTCTCGAAGCCCTGCGGGTCGCCTTGGAAGAGGGCGCCGATGGTGTTGAGTTCGACGTCCAGCTGAGCGCGGACGGCGAGTTGGTGGTCTTCCACGACGACGATCTTCGGCAGCTCACTGGGCGCACTGGCGCGGTGTCCGAGTGGTCATGGCGCGAGCTGAGTCACCTGCGGGTGCGAGGCGCCAACCGCGACGCCCCGATCGCACACCTTGACCAGGTCATCGAGCTGCTGGAGAGGCCGCATCTTCTGGTCAACGCTGAGCTGAAGTGTCGACCCGATGCGGTCTTCGGCGACGCCAACCGGCGCCTCGCAGATGCGCTCGCGCGGCGTCTCGCTGCCATCGACACGAGCCGCTGGCTGGTCTCAAGCTTCGACCCGTCCGCCCTTCGGCATTTCGCTCAGCATGGCGTGGCCGTCCGACTCGGGGCTCTGATTGACCTCGAGCCGACGGGCTGGTGCGACCTTCTACCGCAGCGCACGGAGGCTGATGTCGATGTCGGTGTCGATGTCGGTGTCGATGCCGACGTTGGTGGCGGTGCCGGTGGCAGTCTTCTGCCGCTCGGGGACGCCGGCGTCGAACTGCACAGCGTTCATCCAGCCCATTCACTCGTCGACTCCGGCCGGGCCGACATTTGGAACAACGCGGGCCTCGCCGTGGTTCCATGGACGGTGAATGGAGAGGCTGATTGGCAGCGGATCGCCCCCCTCGACGTCGCGGCGATGATCACGGATCATCCGGGTCGCCTCCGCGCGTTTCTTGAGCGCCACGGGCTGCGTCGGGTCGCCGCCTCGCGGCTGCCGTGAGCCGCAAGGGCGGCCAGGCACGATGCCCCGCAATCGCTCGGACGCGGTGGCTTGATTCCAGCAGTTTGGGAAGGACCGAAATGGAACACTTTTGCGCTTCTTGCGATGCGATGGTCGAGCCCGAAGATGCCGCCGTGCCTCGCTGTCCGCGCTGCCAGCGGCGTGTCGACTCCGTCGACTCGGCGTCGGTCGGGCCGGCGTCTGGCCGGTCTTCCGTCGCGCGTCTTGCCGCATCGGCCGCGTTGGTTGTCGCTGCTGCCGGCGCCGCGTGGTGGTGGACCGCGCCGCCGGCGGAACTGCCGGTCGCGTCGCCGGCTATTCAGGCAGGTGACCAGGCGGTCGCGACGCGTTTTGCCGCGGCAGGTATGGATGAGGCGCGGTCGATCTGGCCGGGCGCCACCGACGCCGCCCTCGAAGCTGCTGCCCGCGCTTTCCCCGACACCGCTGCCGTTGTGGCCCATCTCAGCGCTCTCGTCGCCGACGGTCGACTTCGCCCGGCATCGGCCCGCGAGCGCCGCGATCACCCGATGCGCCCCGCTGTGGTGCTTTGGGCCGAGCTGCAAGCCGGGCGTGCTGCCCCAGTCCACGGCCTGGAAGTTGCCTGGCTCGCCCGCGCCCTGTTCACGGCGCGCGGCGCACCGGTCGCATTCGTCGCCAGCTCACCCATGCGCACGCCACTGATCCTCGCCCACAGCCGGGTCGCCGTGCGGCTCGAGGATGGCACCATCCTCGATCCCCTCGGGCAAGGCATGGAGACACCGGCCACCGTTGCAGACAGCATGGCGGTCGCCTGGTGGCTCATCTTGCGCGCCCACCACAGCCGCGCCGGCGCCAAGCACAAGGAAGCCCACGCCGAGCTCGACCTGGCCGCGACCTTCGCTGCCGATCTGCCCGGTATCCTATTTGCGCGCGGCGTCTCGGAGCTCGATCAGGGAATGATCGACAAGGGAATCGCAACCTGCGAGGCCGCGCTCGCGCAGCAGGACGACGCGTTCGCGCGCCTCTTCCTCGCAGACGTGTACGCGACCAACCAGCGCCCCTTCAAAGCCTGGGAGCAGGTCGAGCAGGTCCTCAAGACGCATCCAGAGCTACCCGAAGCGTGGGTCAGCAAGGGGATGCTCGATGGGTCGCGGGCGCAAACCCTGCCTGACGATCAGAAAGGACCACAACTCGAAAAAGCCGCTGCCGCTCTCACCAAGGCGATTGAACTCGACCCGACCATCCCCGGGGCCCGCGTCGGTCTCGCTCAGTTGGCCCTGGCTCGCAGCGACCAACCGGAGGCGGAGCGCATCCTCAACGAAGCCATCGAGAAGTACACGGATCTGCAGGCGGCTGTGGTGCTGTCCGCCCTGTGGGCCCATGACGAAAAGTCAATTGATGCGGCCGAGATGCTGACGAAACTCGGACGTCTCGACGACGAACAGGTAGTCGAGGCTCTGGTCAGCGCGTGGCACACGGCAGGGAAGGAGGAGAAAGCGCTCGAGGTGATCGAGCAGGCAGCGGCGCTCGCCCCTACCAACGTGACGTTGGCGATCCTCAAGGCGAACGTGCTGCGGGCACATGGTCGGGTCAAGGACGCAACAGCGGCGCTTCAGCCACTTCTCGCTGGGTCGCAAAACGACGACCTCAGGCTCACGCTGGGTAGTCTGTATCTCTCCGACAAGCAGCCGCGCAAGGCGATCGAGCTGCTCGAATCGGTCCGCAGCCATCGAAAGGACGACAAGCAGATCGCGGCGATGACGTTGTCGGCGTGGCTGAGCGCTGAGGATATGACCGGTTTCCGCACCCTGGCCGCGGAGTTGTTGGAGTTGGGCGTCCTGAGGCGCGGTGACATCGCGGGCATGCTTGCCCAGCAGGGTCGTGCCGATGAGGCCGTCGAACTCCTTGAGCAAGCGGCCGCCTTGCCCGACGTCGAGCCGTCCGAGGCCGGCCTGCTGGCGCTAATCTGGACGGCCGCCGGTCGCAAGGAGGACGCGATTGCGTTGCGCGATCGACTGGTTGCTGGCGGCGGCAAACACGCAGAGCACATGAAGCTGACGATCGACGGCGCGATCGCAGCGGCCGAGCAGGAGCTCCAGGAGACGGAGCGCGCCGAGCAGGATCAGCCGGCGCCTCCCCAGCCGGGTGGACCTGCGCGGTGAGCGACCCGTTCGAACTGCTGTCGCTGGCATGTCGCGCCGCCGGCTTGCGCTGTGACCCCAACTGGAACGCGCCGGTCACCGCCCTCTTCGCCTGGCTGGGCCGATTCGCGCCGCGGACCAACCTCGTGGGCGACGCGCGGCCGCAATCCGTCGTGGATGACCATCTTGTTGAGGCCCTCGTCGCGGTCGCCGCCGTCGAGGCAGAGCGCCAGGGCAGCCCGCCGCGGGTCATCGACGTCGGCGCCGGTGCCGGTCTTGAGGCCCAGATGTTTGCGCTCGCCTGGCCGACCGCGCGTGTTGTTGCGGTTGAGCCGCGCGAGAAGCGGGCAGCCTTCATCGAGCTGGTCGCCGACGCCATGGGGCATGGCGAGCGAATCGAGGTAGTCAGCCGGACCCTGCGAGCGGCATCTTTCGGCCCGGAATTCGACGTCGCCACTTCGCGGGCTACGTTCCCGCCTCCGCAGTGGCTTGAGGAGGCGTCCGCGCTGCTCGTGCCCGGCGGCCAGGTTGTCTTGCACCTCGGCGCGGCCCAGAGGGCGGGCTTGCAGTTGGAAGAGCGTGGCTATGGTCCTCTGCGTTTGGCGGCGGTTCCCGGGGCCGGCGGCCACCAAGTTGGCGTCGCCTCGCGCGCCGAGCGGGCCTGACGGCGGCGCGGCGGCCTGCCATTCGCGCGCCTGTTCGTGGTTTGGCTGAGCCGGTGCGTCCCAGGCCCGTGGTGCCGTCCCCGCGACGGTCGCGATCATTTGTGAAATCCACAGGGTTGATGCGCTGTCGCCGAGCTCGCGCCTCGACCCGTAGCGATATTGACGAGCTGAACCACCTGGCGAGTCCCGGTCCGGCGGCGCGATCATCTCGCGGTTCTCAACGATTCATGGCATATTGCCGACCCGACACGATGTCTTGCGGAGCTTGCCGTGGTTGACCCTGCCGCCCTCCCCCGTCCTCCCGCCGACCTCGTCGATGAACTCGATCCGAGCAGGCGTCAGGCCGTGCTGCAGACCGACGTTCTGGCCGCCGCCCGCGCGGTTCTTCTTGTCGTGGACGAAACGCCGCCTTTCTCGTCCACCGTACGCGAGCGATCGCGTTGGCTCGCCTTCGCTCGCTCTTTGCTCGCCACCCAAGAAGGGGACGAGGCCGATGTCCTCGGTGTGCGGCTCTTCGTGTCGATCGCCCGCACCGCCTTTGCCGCGCGTGAGACCAGCCCGGCGCTGATTGCCTCGCGGCAGGCGCTGGACCTGGCCCGCGACGTCGGCGATGTCGAGTCGGTGCTGCGGATTCACGCCGGCCGGGTCGCATTCCAGGCGGTGGGCGCCCGTGCCGAGGCGACCGACGAGATAGCGGAGATGCAGGGCGTGCTAGCCGCCCATGTCGGCAGCGACTTGCCAGCCAGCGTGGACGTCGAGGTGCGCCTTGCCCGGCTGGCCTGGGCCGGCGCGCGCGGCGACCTGGTCGCCATGCGCAGTTCACTCGCCAACGTGGGCCGCTTGGAGTTGCCCAAGACCGACTGGCTGCACTTCCTCGCGTGGGCGAGCCAGTCCGCTTTGGCGCAGTTGATGATCCGCAGCGGCCAGCGCACCCACGCCGTGCGCGCGCTCATTGAAGCAGCACGTATCGCAGACGAGCTGGACGCCCACGCGGAGCTCGCCAATCTGCAGGGTACTGTTGCCGGGATCGCAGTGCAGGCAGGCGATTTTGAATCGGCTGTCTCCCACGCCGAGTCGGCGCTGGCAGCCGCCTCCCTCGCCGGCGCCCCCCACGGACAACCGGATCCCTGGCTGGGCATGCCCTACGATCTGGCCGCCTGCAAGGACGCCGCCGGCGCGATCCGGATCATGGCCGAGTCCGCCGTCGATGCTCAAACAGTCTCTGATCCCGACGCTTTCTTGCAGTCCGTCACCTCAATGGTCGCGTTCTATCTCGCCGACGACCGGGCAGTCGAGGCCCTCGACGCCCTCGGCGAGGCGGTCGCCGCAGCCAGGGACAACGGCCATCAGACCGCGGCGCGGCTGTTGCGCGAGGTCTCCGAGCACCTGCTTGGCGATTTGGGCGTCCTGCGGAACTGAGTTTGTGAGCCCTGTCGTCCGGGTCGGAGCGCGCAGTGCCGGTCAGTCTTCGCCGCCGGTCAGTCTTCGCCGCCGGTCAGTCTTTGCCGCCGGTCAGTCCTTGCCGCCGGTCAGTCTTTGCCGCCGGCCAGGTCTGCCGCTCGTGCCACCGCTGCGGCGGTGGCCGCTTCGACCGTCCCCCGCCAGTCTCGGCTCTCGAAGACCTGTAGCGCGGCTTCCGTCGTGCCGCCGGGACTGGTCACGTCCCGACGCAGGCTCGCCGGCACGCTGCCGGTCTCGGACGCCAGCGCCGCCGCGCCTCGCAGGGTCTGCAGCGCCATGGCGTGTGCGGTGTCGGCTTCGAAGCCGAGGGCCTCGGCTGCCTGCGTCAGGGCCTCAAGGAAGAGGTAGACATACGCAGGCCCCGAACCGGCGATCGCGGCGAAAGCATCGAGGCGCTCCTCGTCGAGCTCGATCACATCGCCGAGGTCGGCGAGAAGGTCCCGGGTCGCCTGCCTCGTCGCTTCACTCAGCCCTGCCTCCGTCGCCACACCTGTGACGCCGCAGCCGAGGCGCGCGGGTTGGTTGGGCATGATGCGGATCAGCACGGGCTTGGGGCCAAGGAGCTCACGCAGGCGCCGCAACGGCACGCCAGCGAGCATCGATATCCACACCTGACCAGCTTGGATGTGCGCTGCCAACGACGGCAATACCAGGTCGATCTGTTGCGGCTTGATGCCGAGCAACACGATCCGTGCTCGCTCGATCGGCTCGCTCGCTCGCTCGGTCGCGTACACACCGTAGCGGGCACGGACGTCTGTGGCCTCCGCCGCCGTGGCGTTGGCGGCGATCACCTCGTTGGCCCGAAGCGCGCCGGTCTGTAGCCAGCGCGAGAGCATCGCGCCCGCCATGCGGCCGCAACCCACAATCCCGAGTTCAAAGGTCGCGTCTGCGCCAGGCACTTGAGGAAGGTCGCGGAGTCGTTCAGACCCTGCAGCCCCGTCGGGTTGCTTGCCGTCCATCGTATCCTCCTTGTCCAGCGCGCCGAGACCCAGCCGGGGCCGTCTTCGCGCGGGGATCAGGTCCGTCAGTCGAGGCGGTCGCCCGGCCCGATCCGGGCACCGGCGAGCACGTCCGCAGCCGTCATCCGCCTCTTGCCCGGGCGCTGGGCCTCGCCGATTCGCAGGGCTCCCTCCCCGGTCGCGATCCATGCCGCTCCACGTTCGATCTCAAGCACTTCGCCTGGCACACCCCGCCCCGCTGACAGGTCCAGACCGATCGGGAAGAAGCGCCACCGCTCGCCACCCGTCGCGGCGTTCTCTCGCCAGGCACAGGGCCACGGCCACATGGCTCGGAGATGGGCGTGCAGGTCTGTGGCTGTCCGCGACCAGTCGATCCGGCCCTCATCCTTGTGAAGCAACGGCGCGAGGCTCGCGCCGTCCTGCGGCTGCGGGACGGCGCTGAGACCGCCCGCGCACAGCGCCGGCAGCTGGTCGACCAGCAGTCGGCCGCCGAGCTCGGCGAGGCGCGCCTCAAGGATCTCTGCCGTGTCGAGTGTGGTGATCTCCGTGCGCGCGGTGGCGAGGGTCGCCCCGGTATCCATGCCCGCGTCCATCTGCATCAACGTGACGCCGGTCTCTGCGTCGCCTGCGGCAATCGCTCGCTGAATCGGCGAGGCCCCGCGCCATCGCGGCAGCAGCGAGGCGTGCACGTTGACGCAGCCCAGCCGCGGCGCGCGGAGCACGTCTTCGCCGAGGATTCGACCGTACGCCGCCACCACCACCAGATCGATGCGAGACTCGCTCAACCAGCGGCTGAGTTCGCCATCCCGCACCCGGGTGGGCTGCAAGACCTCGATGGACGCGGCCTGTGCGCAGCGTTTCGCCTCTGGTGCGCGCAGGCGATTGCCGCGTCCCGCAGGGCGGTCCGGCTGGCATACGGTGGCGACCACCTCTGCCTTCGCGTCCAGGAGGTGCTGCAATACGGTCGCCGCGAAGCCCGGCGACCCCATGAATACGATGCGGGGCTTCATATTGCCCTCCTCTCGCAAAGGGGAGTGCGTCGGTGGACAGCCGCGAACGCCTTGGCCGGCGTTCGCTCGTCGTGGGTGCGTGGCGGCCGCCTGCGCGGGCCCCAGCCAGGCATCTAGCCGCGCAGGGCGCGTCGCTGCTCGGCGCGGTCGTCGCCGGCCTTCTGGCGCTGGTTGCGCAGATATGCCTTCAAGGCGAGCCGTCGCTTCAACGGTGAGAGGCGGTCGACGAAGGTGATGCCGTCGAGATGATCGAGTTCATGTTGGACGCAGACCGCGGCGATCCCACCGAGCTGCATCTTCTGGTGCGCACCCGTCCGGTCCTGGAATGTGATCTGAATCTCGGCGGCGCGGGTCACCAGCTCGTTGAGGTCGGGGAATGACAGGCAGCCTTCCTCGTACTGCACCTCACCGCGCTGTTCCTCGATGACCGGGTTGATCATCTCAAAGGCGCTGTCCTGGCGTCCCTCCTCGTCCGGAATCGACATGACGAAGATCCGCTGCGTGACCCCGACCTGATTCGCCGCCAGTCCGATACCCTCCTCAACGACCATCGTCTCAAGCATGTCGTCGATCAGCTCGTGCAGCGCCGCGTCGAAATGCTCGACCGGAGTGCAACGCTCCTTGAGAACCGGGTTGGGCCACGTGACGATGGGGCGCTTGGGCACGGCATACTCCTCAGCTCTCTGGGCTCGGCTCGGGCTCAAGCGGCGCTACCGCCAGCCTTGGCGGCGCGGCCGCTCTTCTTGCGGGTCCGCGCCGGCTTCCTTGCCGCCTCCGCCTCCCCCGGCTCTGTGCTCGCTGCCGCTGCGGCCGCGTCTGCCTCGGCCAACGCCTGCGCGCGTGCCTTCTCCTGAGCTTCGATAAGCTCCTCGCGCAGGTCATCTATCGTGTCCTCGAGTGCCCGGATCGTGCGTTTCAGAGCGGTGATGTCATCGCGTGTCACCAGGTCAAGCGCCGACGCGACGCCCTGGACGCGTCGCTCCACGAGGTCTCGGCTCTCCGCCCTCAGGTTGATCGCGCGCAGCATCAACGTTTGGACTTGCTGGTTCGACAGCACCCGCTGTGTCGCGTCCGAGGTCAGCACGCGGCCTACCTGCTGCGCGGCGAAGTTCTTCAGGTCATTGAGCATTTGAGCGTCTCCGGGGCCGCGGGATCGCGAACCGCTCGATTGTCGAAGGTCGCCGTCACGGTGTCAAACCTGCGCGGGCCGGTCACAGGGCGAGCGATGGCGGAAGCGCCATTGATTCCCGAGATGTTGCGCCGGCTTCAGCTGGCGGCAGGTGCCGTCGCCGCCCCGAAGGTTCAGATGTCTTCGTCTCCGCAGGGCGGCGCTTGTAGGGCTCTACGTCTTGGCGCACTGCCCGGCCTCGCATTTCTGGCCCACCGCGCAGTTGCCATCGTGGAAACAGCAGCCCGGCACCTTGTCATGGTCACAGGTCCGCGTCTTCATGTCGCAGCTGTCGGCGGTGCATTTGTTGCCGTCATCGCACATCGTGTCGCTCGTGCAGCAGCCCGGCACATAGGAGTGCGCACACACGCCGCCGACGCATACGTCCGCCGTGCAAGGTTGCGCGTCGTCGCAGTCGGCCGCCTTGGCGCAGCATCCAGACTGCTTGGCGTGGCTGCATGCGCCGGCCAGGCAAGTGTCAACCGTGCAGGCTACGCCGTCGTTGCACTGGGCGTCGTCGCCGCAGCAGTCGGGCCCGGTGGGGACGTGCACGCACTGCTGCGCGACGCAGTGCTCCGAGGTGCATGCGGCGCCGTCCTCACAGTCGGCAGCGACCTTGCAGCATCCCGGCTCCGCGAGCGGCGTGTGAGCGCAGGCCGAGTCCACGCAAACGTCGGCCGTGCAGGCCATGTGGTCGTCGCAATGCTGGTCGCCGACGCAGCAGCCCGGCACCGCCTGCCACACGCAGACGCCGTCAGCGCAGAGGTCCTTGGTGCAGGCCTTGCCGTCATCGCAGTCGCCCTTGTCCCCGCACGGTGTCGGTGCGCTGGCAGAGCACCGGAAGGCGATACAGTCATCGATCGTCTCGTTCGACCCGTCGTCGCAGTCTGGGTCCTGGGCGCAGCAGCCCCAGACGCCAGCGGCCGGTGGCGCAGCGACGTACTGACAGTTGCCGCCCAGGCACGCGTCCACCGTACAGGGGTTGCCGTCATCGCAATGAGACGCCAGCCAGCAGCTGCAGCCATTGATGGGCGCGCTGCGCGGTGAGACACAAGCGCCGCCGGCGCAGACTTCGCGCGTGCACGGGTCGTCGTCCGCGCAGTCGCTGTCGTCGGTACAGCAAACGAGGCCATGCGCGCTGTGCTCGCAGCGGTCCCCCTCACAGTGGTCGACGGTGCAGGGGTCGTCATCCGCACACCACGAATCCGCCGTACAGCACTGCGGTACGACGTCGATGACGCAGTGCAGGTTGGCGCCGCAGATCGCCGACAGGCAGGCCTGTCCACTCGTGCAGTCGTCGTCGCTAGCGCAGCATCCTTCGTCGACGACCCCGGGGTCCCCAAGCGGCGCGTGTGCGCAGTGGCCGCTTGGGTCACAGCTGTCCACGCTGCAAGCGTTGTCGTCGTCGCAGCCACCATCGTTGTCGCAAAGGCCCTTGCCATTGCCCTGTGTTGCGGCCCAACAAGCGGGCGCCCCCGCGGTACAGGGGGACGCGAGGGCACAGTCGCAGGCGAGGGGGCCGAGACAGATTCCGCCCAGGCACGTGCCGCCGCCACAATGTGCGGATTCACCACACGTCCTGCAGGTGCCGATCACGCAGCCCAGGCCGTCGGCGCAGTCATTCGATGTGGAGCAGGGTAGCCCGAGTGGATTCGCCGCGGGCGTGGGTTCGGACTCGCCCGCGCAACAAGAAAAGACCGCGCACGCGGCCACAGCGACGCCAAGGCCCGCTGTCGCGCCCTGGCCAATCCGAGCCACTGGTGAGTCCCCTTGGGCAAGGTCGTCGCGCACGAACAGGCTCAGTTGCAGCAGAAGGCGATGTCGTCGCAGCAGTCGCCAAAGCTGAAGCACGCGTCGTCGCACCAGCACCCGCCCGTGCCACCGCCGCCGCACTGGCCGCTGCAGGTCGCCGCGGGGTTGGCGCCGCACTTGTTGCCGCCCCCGCCCCCGCCCGCACAAACAGGTCCGTAGTCTGAGCAACAGTCGCCCATCCCTGCGCAACTCTCGTCGCACCAGCAGCCACCCGTCGCCTGGCCGTCACAGTTGCCCACGCAGCTGTTGGCCCCGCCGCCGCCGCCGCCGCCGCCGCAGACGGGGCCGAAATCAGGGCAGCAGTCGCCGGCATCTGTACATTGGTCGTCGCAGTAGCAGCCTCCCGTTCCCTGACCGCCGCACTTGCCCACGCAGGTCGCGCCGCCTCCGCCGCCGCAGGGGCCGCAGTCGCCGGGGCAGTCGCCGCAGGTCTCGCCGGCACCGCACTTTCCGTTGCCGCAGATCTCGTTTCCACACAGGCCGCAGTCAGCCGGGCAGCTCGCGCAGGTGTCGCTGCCGTTGCAGGTCCCATCGCCGCAGCTGTTGCCGCTGCCGCACAGTTGATCGTAGTCCGAGCAGCAGTTGCCGTTGCCCACGCAGCTCGCCATGCACGAACACGCAGCGTTCGGGTCGGCTACCCCGCACTTGCCCTTGCAGCTCGCGCCGCCCGGGCAGGCGCCGCAGTCTTGGGGGCACACCGAGCAGCTCTCGTTCGGGTCGCACGCGCCGTTTCCGCAGACGTCTCCGCATTGGCCGCAGTCGGCCGGGCAGCTCTTGCAGGTCTCATTGCTGTTGCAGGTGCTGTCTCCGCACGAGCCGCCGCCGCAGCCCGGCTTGGCCTGACTTTGGCAGACACCCTTGACGCAAAGGTCCTCAGTGCACTGGTCGCCGTCGTTGCATTGCAGGCTGATCTGGCAGCACTTGCCGCCTTCGGGGTGCTTGCACTGGCCTTGGCTACACGTGTCTGTCGTGCAGGCGATGCCGTCGTCACAGTCGAGGTCCGTCGTGCAGCAGTCGCCCTGCAGCGTGAAGACACAGTCGTTGGCGATACACTTGTCCGTGGTGCACATGTCGCCGTCGCTACAGTCGAAGTCGTTCTTGCAGCAACCCTCAGGTGGCTTGATGTGGCTACATTGTCCGGCGTTGCAGCCGTCCGTCGTGCACGAGTTGCCGTCGTCACATTGGCTCGCGTCTGTGCAGCAGCCCTCGCCCTGCGGGTCGTGATGGCAGGTGTAGTTCTCGTCGCACCAGTCCTTGGTGCACGCGGCGCTGTCAGCGCACGCAGCGTCGGTACCGCAGCAATTGGGCCCGGTGCCAGCGTAGTGCACGCAGCTGCCGTCCTTGCAGCTGTCGGCGGTGCAGCTCTGGCCGTCGTTGCAGTCCGACGACGTCGTGCAGCAGTTGGCGATCGGAGCGAAGTTGCACACCCCGTTCGAGCAGCTGTCGCCGGTGCACGAGTCGCTGTCGTCGCAGTCGCTGTCGGTCGTGCACGTGACCAGCTTCTGGTAGACACAGCGGTACTGCGTACAGGTGCCAATGGTCTCCCCGCTGCCGTCGTCACAGTCCGCGGTGGTCTCGCAACAGGGCGAGGCGCCGTCGGTGGGGTCGTAGAGTTTCGAGTAACTGCACTGGAAATTCAGACATTTCTCGGCCGAGCAGCTGTTGCCGTCGTCGCAGTCCTTGGTCGACAGGCATTTGCACTCTGGCGAGGTGAGCTTGGGAAACGCGCACTGACCTGCGACGCAGTACGCCTGCGTACACGGGTCCTCGTCACTGCAATCTGCGTCGGCTTTGCAGCATGAACCGCTCGCTTCGTGGGTGCACGCGCCAAATGAGCAGGTGTCTTGGGTGCACGCGATGCCGTCATCGCATTGCGAATCGACCGTGCAGCCGCCGCCGAGGGTGTCACTTTCGCCCGTCGAGCCGCCGTCCTGGCAGTTCGCCGCCGTCGCGGTGCAAGGATCACTGGCAATACAGGAGCAGCCCAGGTTGACGCCCCCGGATTTGCAGGTGCCGTTGACGCATTGGCCGCCGCCGCAGTCGGCCGACGACGTGCAGCCGCTTTGCTGGCAGTAGCCGTTGACGCATTGGTTCGATGGACAGTCGCTGTCGAGCGAGCACGACAACTGCTGGACCGTCGCAGTGGCTGATTCGTCGCTGCAGCCTGCGACCGCCAGACTCGCTGCCGCGATCATGGCGACCAGCGCCGGAATTTGGCGACGCTCGGTCTTGCGGCGTCCTGTCGTGATGGTGGATTCAGTCATGGGAACCTCGAGCGCCCTGGGATCGCGCACAGCACTGGACGCCGCTGGGACGCAGAAGCCTAGTGCTTTCAGCGCATCGATTCAACGAAGGATTGTAGCGCAGCGGTCGCATTCGGGGCGGCCTGCCCCCAACAGGGGTGGGCATCGCGCCGTTGCGGCCGGGCGGCGACGGCCGCTACAGCTTGCCTGAGACCGACACCATCAGCGCATACGAACCGACGTCTTGGATGCGCAGCCGGCTGCCGGGCGTGTCGAGGGCTGGCAGGAAGGTCGGGCTGTACTCGTTGTCGCTCTTGGAGTTCGACTGTTCGACCTTGGCGTTGCCGTCCAAGTCGGTACCGTACGCGCCGGCGGTGATGTAGTGCGGCGACTCGGTCGCATAGAGGAACGACGCGCTGATCTGGAAATTGCGCATCGGCTGGTAGTGCAGGCTCGCCCAGCCTCGGAACTTGCCGTACTGCTCGACATCCGTGATGCCGTCGGCTTCGCGCAGCTGACTGGTGGCTGGGTCGACCGCTGACTTGCTGTTGAGCGTGTTGCTGCATCCGTTCTCGGGGCGGCACGGGTTGTCGGGCGACGCCAAGGCCTCCCAGATCTCGGTGTACTCGCGGCCAGCGAATACGTAGTCCATGCCGAATCCGATCTCGAACTCGACGCGCGCGTCAGCCTTCAGGTCCTCCCAAGGGATCAACTCCGCGCCAAACTGCGTGCCGACGATCGCGCCCGGATCAACGGTCTTCTGCGTAGCGGACTTCTTGACGAACAAGCCTTCGGCCGATCCCAGCCGAAGGATGCCGTGGATGTTGAAGAAGGGCTCGACAATGCCAAGGGTGCGGCGCGAGATCGTCGTCGCCAACTCGAGGTGGTGCAGGCCCTCGCCGACGGCGTCGTTGCCCGCCTCCATGGGGGTGCCCGTGGGCGCCGTCCACATGAAGGAGAAGACCCAGGTCGGGTGGGCGGTTTCGCGGTAGTAGTTGTAAGGAGACCACTTCAGGCCGACGACCATGTCGCCGAAACCCGAGCGGTCCGTGCTGGCGTACGGAACACCCACGATCGCCATCTTGTCTGAATCGGGGTACAGCGTTGAGTTGCCGCGCCCAACGCCCGGCGCGAAGTCGTGCTTCCAACTGTCTGAAAGAACCAGAGGGAAGGTCGCGACGAGCTCGGCGTCCTTGTAGACGCCCACACGTAGGTCGAAGTTCAGCATCTGCCGAGTACGCTCAAAGGTGAGCTCCCTGGCGAACAGGTTGGTGCTTCCCGTGGCGCACTTCTCCGCGCCGAGCTGGTCGGCGGCGAGGCACCGCCACTCCCTCGCTATCGTCGAGGAGCGGCTGTCTTGACCGAAGCGGATCCGCAGACTGAGGTCATATGGATTGTCATTCTCGGCGTCGAATGCGTCGAGGACGTCGGTGACCTCAGCGGCGGTCGCCGCCGCGGGCATCGAGGTGACCGCAGCGGTCAACACCAAAAGCGTCAGAAAGACGACGCGTCGGGGCGACACGAACGACATGCGCAGGGCCATGGTGCTTCCTCGTCTGGTCCGCTCGGCGCGACCTGGTCGCTCCACGACGAGGCCTGTCGCCTGCCGGGAACGTGTCTCGCTGCCAGCCGCCCCGTGTGTGACGCGGTCAGCGAGGTGCCGTGGCCGCAGCCACTACCCGGCCACCGAGCGATGGCTGTGGCGTAGACTGGACAACGGCCGGAGGATAGCCGCGGACCCGCGGCCCCGCAAGAACCCGACCCGCCGTCGCTCGCGCCGACGCTGCCGCGCTCACCGGATCTCAACGAAGGTCGCGTTCCGAGAAGAATATCCCGGGCAGGCGACCATCCGTTCGGCTGCCACTTCGCTCGAGCTCGATCGCCGCGCCCGACCGCGTCACCAGACGCAGACTGCGCGCGATCGGCACGCCGTCGATCTCGTCCACGCCCATCGCCAGCCACGCCGCCAGCCTCTCGCCCTTGGCGCCGACATCTTCGACCAGGACCACGGCCTGGTGGCGCTTGGACACGCCGATCTTGACCGGGCGCACGGCAGGTCCGACCTCATAGCGCGGATCGCCACGCAATACGCCGACTTCGCCGAACTCACCTTCCACTCGCCAGTTGTGCAGGTTGTCGATGTCGCCGGCCGCGAAGATGACGAGGGGCAAGCCCAGCGGCCCGCTCGCGTCGAAGAGGTTCGCCACATCCGCGCTCGTTTTGCGGGCGCCCCCCGTCCGCGCCGCGATGACCTTGCCGGACCGAACGACAATACCCGCGCCGGTCCCCCGCGCCGCACTGGCGATGCGCACCATCAGATCGAAGTCGCCCGCGATCGGAGTCGCGCCAGCGCCGATCTTGCCTCCGCCCATGGCGCCGGCTCCGCCCATGGCGCCGGCTCGGCCCTTGGCGCTGGCTCGGCCCTTGGCGCTGGCTCGGCCCTCGGCGCTGGCTCGGCCCTTGGCGCTGGCCCGGGAGGGGCGGCTGCGTTCGGTCTTCGTCTTCGTCTTCGCTTTCGCCTCGGTCTTCGTCTTCGCCGGACGCCGCGCGACCGTGATCGTCAGGCCCGCGAGGGCGTGGTCCGCCGGAAGCTTCGCTCGCCACGTTGCTCGCCATGCCCGGGGCGCCGACTGGCGACGAGACGCCTGCACGATCGCATCGGCACCCGCGCGCCGCAGCGTCAGCCAGTCGTCTGCGGCGAGCGATGGACTCGACCACAGCGCTGCAGAGGCCAAAGTGGCCGCAGCCAGGGTGATGAACCACGGCCCCCGACGAGGGTGATCCAAATGCTCTGCAGTAGGCATGACCAAGTCTTGTTCCGTCCTCGGCGCATCCGTTGCGCCTGACGATGAAACGCACCGCTCGCCCGATGATTCCGGCCGGAAGGCGACTCTATCTCCGACGTCGGGTCACAGGCGTCGAGACGCGCCGCCGAGTGAGTCCCGGCCGCCGGTTCAACTCAGCACGATCGCAGCATCGTGACGCGATGGCCGCGGCGCGATCGTCAAGTCAGTTGCCGGAGGCCTTGTGCAGGCGGACCTTGAGCGTGCCCACTGCGTGTCCAGCCTCGTCGCCACCGCCGCTGAGCAAGAGAGCGAGACCACCGCCGATGAGCACCGCACCGCCGCCGATCGCCGCCCAGAACCACCATTGCGAGGTGATCGGCTGGTCGGCAGATTTCTCGTCCTCGAACAGGGGCGCGTTCGGGTCAATGTAGGCGCTCGCGGCCGCCGTGGTGCCTCGGGCGCGCGCCTCGACCATGACGCTCTGGCGTTGGTCGAGCGGCTGGTTGCGCGGATCGGGCATCAGCTTGCTCTTTGTCGCCTCGGCCACAAAGGCGGCCAGGGCGCCGATGTAGTTGGAGTCCTTCGTGATTGCCTTGTCGATGCGCGTAAGGGTGCCGTCGGTGCCAAGGTGATAGCCAGTCAGCTCGGTCGCGTTCTTTTTGAACGTCGCGCGGACCACAATGAGCTGATCGGTGCCGAGCTGATTGCGCAGCTCGCGGATGCGATCCTCGACCACGCCGGGCTGACCGAAGTTGGCCATCAGAACCGTGCGGCCGTCGTGCAGGTCAAAGAGAAACGGCGCTTCGCCCAGCTCAAACTTCTCGGTGACGCGTTTCTTCGCCTCAATGGTCACCATGCGGCGATGGCCGAGCATGCCGCTGCTGCGGACCGTAACCAGGTGATCTCCCGTCGCCAGGTCGTCGATCTTTACGGGGGCCTCGCCGCGGTACAGACCGTCCACCCAGACATCGCTGTTGGGCGCAGAGCTCTTGACTATCAGGTCGCCGACCGGGCTTGTGTCGAATGATTCGCGCGCAGTTTTAAATAGTTCTCCTGCCTGGCTGCCGTAGGATTCGTACTCGGCGACGTCCTGCCGCGGGTAGAGCAGGAGCGAGCGAATCACAGCGTCTCGTGCCTCCAGTATCTTGCCTTCGGCGAGCAGGATCAGGGCCTCGCCCTTGGCGATGCGTGCGTGCAGCTGGGTCGCGCCCGCCATCGGCGCCTTCTCGATCAGCTGCCTCGCTTTTGCGAGCCGGTCAGTCGCTCGCTTGGGCGTGCGCAAGAGGACAGCGCGCAGGCCCTCTTCGACCAAATCGGCCGCCTCGACCGCCTCGACGTCTTCGCCGGGAATGGGCGAGAAGTCGAATGGTGTCGTGTTCTCCAGGCGCGCGCTCGCGTCCCGCATGAAGCGCTCGAGGGAGCGAGAGGAGTCAGATTGCTTCCTGTAGGGGGGCACGACGATGACCGCGATCTTGCTGACCAGCCGGCCCTGGGCCGATGCCGGTGGGACCAGCGCGCCGTCATGGACCACCGCGATGAGGTCGAGCTGGACGAGGGCCACCGCGGCAACCAGCGCGGTCGCGCGTGCGAGTGGGCTGGGGCGTTCGCCCCGTCGGCTTCGGTTCGAGGAGGCGTAGAGCTTCGACATGGCGCTTCCTGGAGGTTCGCTGCGGGCGGTCAGGTGGTGCGATCAGCTGCCTGGGACCAGGTGGGCCGGGCAGTAGACGTCGCTGACGGCGGCGTGATTTGTCTTCAGATCCGCGAACTCGGTCACGCCGCCGAAGAACAGGACGCAGTCGTTGCCAAGGCGCAGGGCGCCATGACCACCGCGTTTGACGAACTTCTCGGCCGCCGGCGGATCGCTGAGGGTCTTGTTCGTCGTCGAGAAGACCTTCAGGGCCGCCTCGGTGGCGCTGCCAAAGGCGGAGAAGCCGCCGCTGAGCAGCACATGTGTGTCATCAGTGAGCGTCGTGCCGTGCATGTACAGGCCCATCGTCAGGGGCCCGATCGCCTGGGTGTCGAGGCTTGGGGGCGACGTCTGCTCGTCGAGCGTCACCAAATACACGTCGGTGGGATCGGGGTTCTTCCAGCCGCCGTCGTAGCGCACGCCGCCAGCGCTGAGGAAGAGCACGCCTTCGTGCTTGTCTTCGCCGATTTCGACGGTGCCGATCCGGGTCAGGCTGGAGAAGTACAGTCCACCCGTCTTCTCCAGGATCGAACCCTTGATCTTCAACTCGAACTCGAAGACGCCGGTGCCGGGTGTCGACGACTCGCGGAAGATCTCCGCCTTGTCTGCCGAGTTGGTTCCTTGCCAGATCAGGTACTTGCTTGTGCCGAGCGGCGTCGTGCCGACGAAGGCAACGGCAGCCCCGGCCCGCGCCGACTGCAGCGGCAGCGAGCCCTTCGGGTTGACGAAGGCGCCAACCGTCGGGTCGAAGAGGTCGGAGCTGGCGTACGTCTCCGGGTCGCTGATCTTGCTGCTTGGCCATACGCCGCCACCGAGCGATACGACGTAGTCGTCCGACAGCAGCATGAGATTCGGGAAGACCCTCTTGGTAGGCGTGTGCAGCGCGGGACCGCCCTCTGCGGCGACTGGCACCTCGAACTCGCCCGTTGTCACGTCAAAGAGCTCGTAGGGCACATTGACGCCCTTCGAGACGTTCCACTCCGGCGGTCCCTTTGTGTCTGACGTCATCTCCTGTGCGCCGCCGACGATCAGGACCTTGTTGAGCTTGGGCAGGTAGACCGAGCTATGCGCGCCCCTTGGCGTCTTCATCAGGCCCGGGAGCTGCTCAAGGGTGCCGGTATACGTGTCAAAGATGAACGCTTTTTGCTGGGCCGAGCCGATTGTCAGCTTGCCGCTCACATCGGACGCTACGCCGAAACCGCCGGTGATCAGCACCCGGTTGCCCATGCGCGCGATCGACGGAAACACGACGTTGGCCATCGAGCCCTGGTCGAGGCCCAGGCAGGTGAAGTCGCTGACCGCCATGAGGGTCATGTCGATCTCGGTCGCCTTGTTCTTCGGAACAGACAGGCCGCTTCGCCGCGCGAACCACTTCGAGCTGCCGCTGCTGTCGAGGCCGACCAGCGTGATCTCGCGGCCGTTGCCAGCCGGAACGGCGGTGTCCTCGAAGTCTTTCGAGCTACCCGAGAAGTTGGCTACCTTCTCGTAGGACGTATCGAGGTCATCGCCACGCACGACCAGCCGCAGCTTGGCGATCTTCGGGAAGGGGTTGGTGCCCGGTTCGCCGCCACAGGACGATGACAATGCTGACAGGCCGATACCCAAGCTGCCGCTCTCAGCGGGAGGCTCGTCGAGCGTCGCGCAACCGGCGAATACGATCGCGGTAGCAAAGATCGCCACAAGCGCCCAGCGACTCACGCTAGGCTTGGGGTCGTGCGTCGTGCGCTGGCGCGACGGGTGCATGGCTCTCCTCCGACTCGTGGCGGCGCGGGTCCAACTCGTGGCGGCGCGGGTCCAACTCGTGGCGGCGCGGTTCGCCGGACACGGCAGGCGAATCCTGACAAAGACTCAAAACGGCGTGAAGAACATCACCTTCCACTCTTCGCCGACCTTGCCGATCGTGATCGGTGGCGGGTACTGGCGAGGGTCGCGTGATGCGATGAAGAACTTGGTCCCCTGGTCGGTCGCGAGCAGGCGGCAAATCCGATAGGCCGGTTCGCCATCCTCAAGCAGGTATTTGTCGACGTTCTTGCGAATCCGGGGCCAGTACATCTCTTTGAGCTGGCGCCGGTTGCGCTGCGCGGGAAAGAGCGCCGCGAAGGCGTCGAATCCCGCCGCGTCGTCCGGTCCCAGCGCGAGCTCGTACAGGCGCCAGATGACCCACTCCGCAGAGTCGGCCGCGGGCTCTCGGACCTCACGGTTTTCCGTGCAGACGCTGCCCTTCTGGAGCAGCTCTTGGCCAGTCACCGTGTCTTTTTGAACCGACCCACTTCCGCCGCGGGCGGCGCCGACGCTCGAACCCTTGCCGCAACCGGCGACGAGGCACGCCGACACGGTCAACGCGAGCGCCACAACCAGGACGGCATTTCGGCGGCTTCGGGGTGCACTCATCTCGCTGGTCCTCTGTTCGCCGCGTGCTCGCCACATCGCTGTTTGCGACGTCGGGCAGCGCGGCACGCGGGCCGCCATCGTAGCGCACTCACCTGCCGTTGGCGAGCGTGCCCGGGTGCCTGGGCTGCCCTCACCGGCGCTTCCCAGGTTGGGCCCACCCGGCGCGTTG
>CALGHC010000787.1 GCA_937915965.1 uncultured Myxococcales bacterium | reverse complement strand
CGGGTGGCCAAGGCCAGGACTGCGCCTCGTGCTGGATCGGTCCGTGTCGCCAAGTCCGGGAAGAGCGCTGCCGCCGCCGAGACCGCCGCCGCCAAGACCGCCGCCGCCGGAAAGAAGGCTGCGCCCGCCAGAGAGACCGCGATTGGCAGCGCCGCCGTGTTGGCGGAGGTGGTCGGACCGTTGCGCGCCGAGATGAAGGCGGCGTCCGCGGCCGGCAAGCCTTCCGATCTGGCAACCTCCCTATTGTCCAGCGCTTTTGAGACAGGACTCTCTCAGCTCGTGCACGGCCACTATGCGCTCGCGGGGTTGGGCAAGGCGATGAAGGCGCGCGCGATGGCCGGCGCTGACGTCGACGTGATGGCGCGCGACATGGGCCGCAACATGCGCCGCCTCGCAGCGGTCTATGTCGATCTGGCCGCTCAACCAGCCCTCCAGGGGCGTGTGTCTGTCGTCTTCGGCGAATTTGGCAGCCTGGCGGGCGGCCTCGCGGTCGCCGCGGACGCCTTGTCCGTGTGGGCCCAGCAGGCCGGGTCAGCCAGCCACGCCCAGGTCTTTGGTGAGCGGCTGGAGACGGCCCGCAGCGCCATCGTCCACTTCGTTGAAGCCACCCGCAAATCCGGCAACTAGTGCCGGCAGCCCCACGAACGCGACAACCTCTGCGTCAAAGGCCACGCTGCGCGAGCCGGCGTTCGAGGCCGCGGGCGCGGTCGTCGAGGCCGGCACGTCGGGCGTTGACGCTGGCCCGCTGCAGAGCGCGCTCGGCCAACGCCGGTCGTCCCGCGCCGTCGGCCCGGTCGCTGGTCTCCTCGAGCGCGTGCACGATGTCCGACGTCGCTGCGTAGGTGTCGTCCAGCGCGGCTTCGTTGTCGAGGGCGAGGATCACCTCGGGCCATCTCTCGAGCCCTGCCAGCACGCGAGCCCGCTCCGCGCACCAGGTGCGTCGGTACTCGGGCAGCTCGATGAAGACCTGCTGGCCGCGTTGGCCGTCCTGACCAATCGACGCCGCCAGCTCTAGTTGGGTCATGGCCTCTGCGAGCTCGCCGGCGCTGGCCAGCGCCGACGCGAGGTTGAGTCGGGCGGTGCCCTGGTGGCGTGATTCGCCGTGGCGTCGGGCCAGCTGCAGGTTGCGCTCGAAGCAGTCGATCGCTGCGTCGTGGTTGCCCAGCGCCAGCTCGGCAGCCCCCAGGACGGCCAGCGTCGTGCGCGCCGAGGTCGACTGTTCCATGCGAATGTCGCAGAGGATCCGGTCGGCGAGGCGGGCGTACGCGCGGGCTTGCCGATGGCGACCGCTTTCGTATTCGAGCCAGCCCAGCAGGGCGAAGAACGCGGCCTCGTGCCGACCGCTGCCTGCGGCGCGTGCGACCAGGACGCCGCGGCGGCAGACCTGGGCGCAGGCGTCGGGCCGGTTGCCGTAGACGTCCAGCAAGGCGAGCTGTTCGGCGCCGTCCAGCCAGCCGCCTGGATCGGTCTCAGCCAGCCCCCCCAGCGTTTCCCAGATCGCTTCACGCGCTGCGATCTGACCGGCGGGGTCGGCGGCGCGGCGGTGGTCAAGCGCGGCGCTTCGCCAGCTCGCGTGGGCGATCGCGTCGCTGTCGCCGATGCCTTGAGCGATCGTCAGCGCCGCCGCGGCCAGCCGGCGCAGGGTCTCGTTGGGTCCCGCGTGCCAGCGTGCATCGAACGCGAGGCAAGCCACCGTGACCCTGCGGCCGTCGA
The DNA here is from genome assembly GCA_937915965.1 of uncultured Myxococcales bacterium. GTDB lineage: Bacteria > Myxococcota_A > UBA9042 > UBA9042 > UBA9042 > CALGHC01. Next base: position 9,496 of record CALGHC010000787.1, on the reverse strand, counting down.
GGCGGTCGGCGCCGGCGCGGTCGAGCAGGCCGGCGGCGCGTGCGCACAGGGACTCCGCAGCTCGGCTGTCACTCACATCCAGGCAGGGCCGCACCTGAGCGATCACCAGCGCGTACGCCTCGTCGGGCGCGCCGGCGGCCTCCAGGTGGCTGGCGAGCTCAAGGCGGACCATCGGGTGGCCGTCGGGGTAGAACGCCCGCTTGGTCTCCGCTGCCAGCCGGTTGATGAGTGGCCACGCGCGCTCAGCCGAGAGTCGATCGAGCAGCGCGTCGCGTTGAATGTGGCTCTCGAACGCCAAGGCGCCCTGCTCATCGGGCTGAATCACCGCGGCGACGATCCAGGCGCGAATCAACTCGCGGGCTTCGCGCACCAGGACGGGGTCTCGCTCGTGTTCGATGAAAGCGTGCAACAGCCGCGCCGGGACGTGGGCGCCCAGCAGCGCAATGCGACCGAGCAAGGCCAGCGAGCGCGCCGGATGCGGGTGGCCATCCGCGAGCCACTTCAGGCGGCGCCACGTCGCCTCGGCGATGTCGCGCGGAAGCGCCGCGGCGATCTGCTGCGCGTCGGGCAGGACCGGCACGGCCTTGAGCATCCCGGCGTGCACCGCGAAACGGGACAACTCGTATGCGAATAGGGGGTTGCCGCTCGCGCGCCGGACGACGGCCTCGACGACCTCGGGGGCGGCCGGCAGCACCGAGCGCACCAGCTGCCTTGTGCCGGCCTCGTCGAGCGGTCCAAGTCGTCGTCGGCTGACCTCCGGGCGCCGCAGCAGGGTCGCCCGGAGCCCTTTGCCGCCCTCCCCGCCGTCGCCCACCTGGTCGGGCGCGTCGTCGTCGTCGCTCGTCGAGTCCTCGCCCTCGTGGCGCTGGGTGACGATCACCAGGATCGGTGCCGGCTCGTGGTGGAGGTTGTCGAGCAGCGCGTGACAGAACTGAAGGGCCTCGTCGTGCACCGCCCATTGGGCAGCGTCGAGAACCAGGGCCACCGGCCGCAGCGCACACAGCGCTCGCAGCGCCTGTTCGTGCAGCCGGAAGCGCGCCTCCTGGCCTTCATGAGTGGCGCCCGACGCCGACGCGGCGGTCATGGTGTCGAGCAGCGCGTCGAATTCCTCGGCGGGCGACGCGGTCGCATCGAGGCGAGCTGCGACGACGGCGCCGATCACCGGTTGCATGGCGACCGCGCGGCGCAGGTGGCTCGCGAGTGCGCCGCGCACGCCGCTGTCGGGGCCGCTGACGCTGGGGCTGTGCCAGGCGAGTAGTTTCTGCATCCAGCCATTCTCACTGGCCTGCTCGGCGGCTTCACGAGCCAGCCGCGTCTTGCCGATTCCCGCCGGACCTTCAATGACACAAACTCGGCCCCGGCCTTCTTCCTGCACCTGGCGGGCCGAATCCAGCAGCCAGGTCAGGGCTTCTTGTCGCCCGACCAGGCGCGGTTCACGCAGAGCGTAGATGTCGACTCCCGCGGTGGCTGTGCGGTTGTCGTCGCCGTCGCCGCCCACAAGAAGCGTCGCTGTCTCTTCGTCGATTGGCCGCTTGGGGTCGACACGCGGGCCACCGACGACGAGCTCGCCGCCAGCCGGCAGCAGGCTCTGCGTGGGTGGCGGCCATCCGGCGAGGAACGCCCTGAGGTCCGCGGCGGTTGTGTCGCGCTCCCACGGCTCGAACGCAAGGAGTTCGCGCATTCGGTAGCGCACCGCTGGGGGGACATCGAGCCCTTCGCGTGGGGTGTTGCCTTCGATCTGGCGGTGCGGAGCGCCTGAGAGCAGCGCGTCGGTGTCGCTCATCCGGAAGGGCGAACAGCCGTAGACCAGCACGTGGAAGAGCACACCAAGCGCGTAGAGGTCAGTGGTCGGACCGACATCTGGGCTGCCCGGGATCGCCTGCTCGGGCGCCATGTAGGGGAGAGTACCGCCGAAACTGTGGGTATGGCCGAGCGGGGCTCGACCGGCACCGCGCCGCCAACGCGTCGGTCTGGCGGCTCGGTCGGTGATCGCGGCGAGGCCAAAGTCGAGCAGCCGCACGTCGAAGCGCCGGCCATCCGCGTGCGGCACGAGTACTACGTTGGATGGTTTCAGATCGCGGTGCACCACACTGCGTGCGTGGGCGTGCGCCAGGGCAGCGAGCAGCTGATCAAGGATGCGCCAGACGACCGGCCAGTCCAGGCCGGCGAGCTGGCACTGGTGCAGGCCGACGCCTTCGACGTAGTCCATCACCAGGCAAGGTGGCCGATTGGCGCCGACCACGAGGTCGCGCACACCGACAATGACCGGGTGGTCGAGTCGGGCGAGCGCGCGGACCTCGGAGTGAAAGGCCTCGACGACACCGGTGGCGCCATCGCTGCCAAGGGCGTGGTGCTTGACGGCCACCTGGTCGCCGGTGAGCTGATCGACGGCGAGGATCACCGTGCCGCCACCGCCGCGACCGACGATGTGCAGCAAGCGATAGCGGCCGCCGAGCAGCTCGCCGAGGCGCGGAGGCAGGGTCGATCGGTTGCTTCGCGGCGTGGTCATGGTCCCAGGGTAATCGAGCGAGGAACAGGAAGCTACGGGCGGATGGCTCGTGTTCTCATCGTCTCGGTGACCGCCTTCCCGCGCGACCTCCCACGCCGGTCGAGATCGCGCTACCCTCGCCGCTCTGGCCGTGTGACCTCATCGTCGCACCTGCTAACGGTGGAATGTGGATGGCCCCTTCGAACGGTGAGACACGCTCCTGGTCGCTCCTTCTCGGGGTGCTGCCTTGGCTCGTGCTGGTCGGCTTCGCCGCGATGTGTTCGGCGGCAGTCCAGCTCGCGCCGCGGGACGCGGGGTTGTATCTGGTGATGGCGCGCCAGCTCGCTGAGGGCCATCTGCCATACCGGGATTTCTTCTTTTCTCACCCTCTGTTGCACCTGATCCCTGCGAGTCTGATCTTCGCCTTGCGACCGGAAGGCTGGATGTTGGCCACGGCAGTGCCGGTGGCAGCAGCGACGGCGACCGGGGCGTTGCTGTGGTCGGTGGCGCGGCGTTGGTCGCCGACCGCTGGCCTGATCGCGGTCGTGCTGTGGTGCACGGCCGACGCTGTCGTGATCGTCTCGGCGGAGTTCGTCGGGTTGGCGTGCGGGATGCTGCTGTTCGCGGCCGCCCTGGCGGCCGAGGCAGCGTCTCGCTGGCGCCTCGCTGGCGCTATGGTCGCCCTGTGCGTGCTGACCTCGACCTTGGTTGGGTTGGTCGCGATCTCATGGCTCGCGGCCGTGCTGCTGCTCGATCGTCGCCGCATTCGCGACGCCGCGGCGGTCGCTGCCGCGGTCTTGGTGGTGGCGGCTGCTGGCTGCTGGCTGGCCTTTGGCCCGGCCTTCTTCGATCAGGTCTATCTCTCGCCTCTCCACCGCCCCTCCGGCGCCGGCGGCGTCGCTTCACGCCTGCGAACGATGGTCCTGCCCTTCCTATTGCAGCACCCGAGCGTCTGGCTTGCGGCGCTGCTGGTGTGTGCGGGCGCCGCGCGCCACGGCTGGCGGACGTCCACCGACCGGGCCGCGCTCGACACCGGTGGCGAGGGGTCCTCTCCTCTGGCATCCGCTGGTGTGGTCGCCCCCCGCACCGCGCTGGCTTGGGCGATCGCGGTCGGCGCGATCCTCGTCTTTCTGTCTCTTTTTGGATCGGTGCACGCCTACTACACGGTCGTTTGCATGCCCCCGCTGGTTCTGCTCGCGGCGGCCGGCTGGGTACAAGTCGGTCGTCTTGCCGCCCCGTCCTCCTCTGGCTCGACGCCAGCGCCGGTGGCCTCCTCGGATGCCGCCCTGCCGCCGGCCCGAGCTGCAGCCCGGCCTGGCGCCCGCGTCGCGTTGATAGCGCTCGTCAGCCTCATCCTGCTGGCCATTGGCAGCGGCTGGGGAACGTGGCATCGATTCGCCATGCGCACTGCGTATCAACAACAGCTCGGTGTCCGTCTTGAAGCGGTGGCCGCCGTCCTTGATGCCACTGTGGTCGTCGAAGCCCGCCTCTTTGGTGACTCGAACGTCGCGCCTCTGCTTGCGCTCGCCATGCCCCGCAACCTCTGGCACCAGCTCGCTGACACCAACACCAAACGCTTTCGCGCCGATCCTGAGGCGACCGCGACCCTCGTCGCCGAGCTGCAGCTCGATCCCCCCGAGGTTGTGATCCTGCTTGAACGGCACGGCGTCGCCCTGCTGCCGAGCGTCGCGGCCTTCGTCCGTGCTCACTATCCACCACCGTTCGCCTTTGACGTTGGCCCGGTTGACCATCTGCGGATCTTTGTTCGGCCAGCGGCGCTGCGGCGACCCTAGCGGTCGGTCCCCGGCTTGGGCTGTGTCGCCGCCGGCCAGCCACACTCGCGCCCCGCATTTTGGTCGACGAGCCACTTGTGCAACGGCGCGAAGTAGTCGAGCAGCGCTCCCGCGTCCATCTCCCGCTCGCCGGTCAACGCCTCAAGGGCGTCTGGCCAGGGCTTCGACAGCCCCATCGCCATCATCGCTTGGAGACGTTCACCCGCCGCTTTGCTGCCGTAGATTGAACAGCGGTGCAACGGGCCGTTATAGCCTGCGATTCGGCACAGCGCGCGGTGGAACTGAAACTGGACGATGTGGGCGATGAAATAGCGGATGTAGGGTACGCCGCCGGCGATGTGATACTTGGCGCCGGGGTCGAAGTCATCGGGGCGGCGTGCGACCGGCGCAGCGACACCCTGGTAGCGCTCGCGAAGCTGCCACCACGCCTGATTCCAGCGCTCCGGCGGGACGCGGCCGTCGAGGACCTGCCAGCGCCACTTGTCGATGACCACACCGAAGGGCAGGAAGGCGATCTTCTCCAGCGCTCGCCCGAGCAACATCGCGATGTCGTCGGCGCCCTCCTCGACACCCTCGCCCAGACCGACGCGACGCAAGTAGGCTGGCGTCACCGAGAGCGCGATCGTATCGCCAAGCGCCTCGTGGAAGCCTTTGTTGGCGCTGTCAGTGAAGAGGGGCGGTTGTTCCTTGTAGGCGCGCTCGTAGATGTTGTGGCCCAGCTCGTGGTGTATCGTCACGAAGTCCTCTTCGGTGCGCTCGATACACATCTTGATGCGGATGTCGTCCTGGCGGTCGATGTCCCAGGCGCTTGCGTGGCAGACGACCTCGCGGTCTCGCGGCTTCACCAACATCGAGCGGCGCCAGAACGTCTCGGGCAGAGGCGCGAAGCCAAGTGATGTAAAGAAGCCTTCTGCGTAGCGGACCATCTGTTCTGGCGTGGTCTGTCGTGAGCGGAGCAGGCGTGTGAGCGCCGAGGTGCCGTCGTCCGGCCGCTTGCGCTTTGGGCCCGCGCCGGTCGGCGGCGCCAGCACGTCGGCGATGTTGACCCAATCCTGTGCCCACATGTTGCCGAGCAGATGCGCCGGGATCGGGCCATCGAGCGACACGACGTCGGCGCCGTAGCGCGCGCTGAGGCGGGCACGGGCGTAGCAGTGCAGCTGCTCGTACAGGGGCTGGACCTGGGTCCAGAGGCGATCGACCTCCGCCTCGAAGGCTGCGGCCGACAGGTCGTAGCGCGAGCGCCAGAGTTCACCCAGGTCGTGGAAACCCAACGCCTGGGCGCCCGCGTTGCCCAACTCGACGTAGCGGCGAAACTCGGCGCGCATCGGCAAAGCGATCGTCCGCCATCCCTGCCAGATGGCCAGCAGTTCGGCCGGATCGCGCGAGGTGGCCATCCGCTCGGAGAGCTGGCCGAGGTCCATACATTCCGCATCGTTTCGTTTTGGATCCATAGCGTTCGCTTCGACCTGGGCGCCCCGTCCGGCCTTGGCTCGCTCGCCAGACGGGCCCGGCGTCTCGGCGGGCGGGCACCATCGGCCCTTGCCGTAGCGGCTCTCCAGGGCCGTGGCGACATGGGCGAGCTCGTCGCGCGCTTTGGCTTCGAGCGGCGCCGGCAGGGTCTGCGTGAGGCGCAACAGCTCGAGCTTGCGTGCGCTCACTGCGTCCAGGCTCAGCTTGGCGTAACGCCGCGCGTCCGCCGCCTTCTCGGCGACCACCTTCATGACCGCGATCTCAGCGTCGGCGGCGATGCGCTCGGTGTCGTCCGTGATGTGTGTCGCTTTGACCCATCCGGCGCGTTCGCGCTCGATCCACAGGCGCAGCAACGTGGCTTCCGTGTCCCGAATGAAGGTCTTTGCTTCAGCGAGCGTGGGGGCGTGTTCACCCGCCGGGGTGGTCGTCCTTTTGTCGCCTTTCGCGCTGACGTTGTCTTTCGCGCTGACTTCTGTGCTGTCGAGCGTCGGCTTCGCCTCGACGGCGTCGTTCGAGCGTCGGCATCCGACTGCGGCTGTGATCGCTGCGACCATCGCGGTCGTTGTTGCCAGCGCAACCCACCGTTGGCTAGTCGTCGTGCGCTGGCAGGTCGTCGTGGTCGGGCTTGACCGCCGTCGCGGCGCGAGTGGACGCATGAGTTCTCCTCTTCGAACAGGCGCGGTTGCGGTGGCCCGCTGGTCACGCCCGCTGCTTCGCGCCGGTTGGGCGCCGTGACTTCGCCAACCGCGCGAGCCTACGGCACCCAGCGCATTGCAGCGAGAGGGCGTCCGGTAGCGCGATGTCGCGGTGGATCAGTCACCCCGCTGACCCAGATCGGCCCGGTTGTCGGCGGCGCGCTTGCAAGCTACCGGCCCGCGCCCTCATCCTCCGTCTAGCGAATCCTACGAGGCCGACCGCATGCTCCCCTCTGCTCCCTCTGCTCCCTCTGCTCCCTCTGCTCCCTCTGCTCCGGCCTCCCCGTCGCAGCGGCGCATGGTTTTAACCGCCTTGATGCGTGGCGCCAGCGCGGGGGCGCTCGGCTGGATCGGCGATCGGACCGTCCGCGGCGCGCTCCACACGGTGCAGGTCGCCAGCATGATCGGCCATGGCGTCGGCCGCCTGACCTTTGGTATCAGCGGATTGCGTGCGGTCACCCGCCGCGTTCTGGTCCGCCAGATCCTCTTCACCGCCGTCGAGGCGCTCCCCTTCACCAGCCTGATCGCGACCCTTCTGGGCTTGAGCGTGGTCCTTCAGGCGCAGCTCAACCTGATGGCGGCGGGCCAAACCGGGCTGCTTGGTAAACTCCTTGTGATCGCAATCGTTCGCGAGCTCGGTCCGCTCGTCGCTGCGCTCGTTCTCATCGGACGCAGCGGCACGGCGATGGTCGTGGAGATGGCCAACATGCGCGTCTCGGGCGAGCTCGATTCGCTCGAACGCATGGGTGTGGATGTCTTCGAGTATCTGGTGGTGCCTCGGCTGGGTGCTACCGCGATCTCGCTGGCGTGTGTGTCGATCTACTTCGTCGTCGTCTCGCTCGCGACTGGCCTGCTCGCCGGCCAGCTGCTGGCCAGCAATTCCCCTGGACTCGTCGAGTTCATTGAGCTGATCGCCGCACAGCTGCGCTTGGTCGATCTGGCCGCTTTTGCCGCCAAGACCCTGCCGCTCGGTCTCGTGATCGCTGCGATCGCCTGCCTGGAGGGCTTGAGCGCGGGTCCGGACATCACCGACGTGCCGCGCGCCGCGACCCGCGGTACAGTCGCCGCGATCAGCGTGCTCTTCGTCTGGAACGCGCTGGTTTCTGGTCTGGTATTCCTGGTCTAGGTGGCGGGAGCGGTCATGTCGACGGCTGGTTCAAACGACGAGAGTGGCCGCCCGCCCAGGTTCGCTGGTTCGGCGCACCGTGACGGCTCGACCGACCAGACCGGCGCGGCCGTCGTCGAGTTGCGCGCCGTGACGTTCGAGCTTCGGGCGTCTGGCCGTCTGTTTGGGCCCATCGATCTGACCCTCGCCGCTGGCGAGATGGCTGTGGTCACTGGAGGATCAGCGACCGGCAAGAGCGTGCTGCTCGAGTTGGTCATGGGCGCGTTCGCGCCGACAGCCGGCGTCGTGCTGACTCTGGGCGAAGCGCCGGCGATGCTCCAAGTCGCCGCCCAGACGCGCTTGCGGCGCCGCGTGGGTCACGTTGCCCAGCGCGGCGCGTTGCTCACCAACCTGTCGCTCTACGACAACCTCATCCTGCCGTTGGCCTACCACACCCGCCTGTCCGACGCAGAGCTGTCGGCTCGGGCCGCTCGCGTCCTCGCCGAGCTTGAGATCGGCCAACTTCCGGCGGGCAGCGCCTCTTTGGCAGGTCGCGCGCTCCTGCGGCAGGTCGCCCTCGCCCGATCGCTCATCCTCGACCCCGAGCTGCTCGTCCTTGACGACCCGACTGACGGGATGGACGCTGTCCTCGCAGCAGCGACCTGGCAACGCTTGCGCGACTTGCAACGCCGCCGTGGTCTCGCCATCCTCGCCGCGTCGTCGCATCCGGGCGCGGCTATCGGCCTCGCAGACCACGTCATCGCCCTGGGGGCGCCCGCGTCCCGGGCCGGCCTTGAGTCTGGCGCGGCGAGGCAGACCAGAGAGGCGAGCCAGAGATGAGCCAGCCGTTCAAGTTTCGCCACCAGAACCAGATTGTCGGCCTCTTTATGCTGGTCGCGCTCTTCGCCGCGCTGGCTACGCTCGTGTTGATGGTCCGTGGTCGTGGCTGGATGGAGGCTCACTTCGAGTGCACAGCCGTCTTCGCTCAAGGGGGAGTCGGCGAACTGCGCGTCGGATTGCCCGTTCGCTCACATGGCAGCGACATCGGCGAGGTTGTCGCCACCTCGCTCGACGCCGACGGTCGCCTCGGCGCCCGTCTGCGGATCCGCGAACAATCTCGCGCGGCGATGCGTAGCGACAGCGAGGCCGTTCTCTACATGCCGATGGCCGGCCTGCCCGGAGAGACCTACCTCGAGATCAAGACCGGCGTGGGCCGCGATCCCCTCGTCGCGGGCGCGCGCCTCACGGCCCGTGTCGCGCCGGACTTGCTCAAGCTTGCCACGGAAGTTCTTGTCGACATGCGCGAGACCCTGGCGCCGACGCTGCGTGAGGTGCACACCCTGACCCGCACTGCGAATCGATTGATCTCTGCCGCGGAGGGCCTCGCTGACGAGACCGATCGGGACGCTGTCCTCGGTCTACTGGCGCGAACGGAGCGGTTGATGGCGAAGGTCGAGGGTGTACTCGACGGTGTCGACGGATTGCTGCGCGCAGCAGATGGCACCCTCGCTTCGGCCTCGCGGGCGCTTGCCCTGGTCGAATCGGGTGATGGTCTGGTTGCTCAGCTCCTGGGTGACCGGAAGATGTACGGCCAACTGCAGGAGGCTCTTGGACGAATGAGCGCGTCCATGGTCGTCGTCGATCGGTTGCTGATCAAGGCGGACCGCGCCGCAGGCGACCTGCCGACTCTGGCAAAGCTCGGCACCCTCGCGCTCAGCGACCTCGTCGTTGTCAGCGCCGAGCTGCGTCGCCTCGCGCCGATGATGCCGTCGATGGCTGGTCGGGTCGACGAGGTCCTCGTCGAGAGTCGATCGTTGATAGAAGCGGCTGAGCGCCACTGGCTGCTCGGTCGCAGCCTGCGCCCCGGCGAGGCGCTGCCGCTGCTTGTACCTGCCGGCCTTCGCGACGATCCCAAGCCGGCAGACCTCGATGAGCTGCGGCGGCG
>CALGHC010000786.1 GCA_937915965.1 uncultured Myxococcales bacterium | reverse complement strand
CCCGCACCTGGCGAGGCCCCCCTATGGCCAAGCAACCGCGCGCAGCGCTATGGTCGCCACCTTCATGGAGGACCCGACATGATCAGCCACCTCTTCGGTGCCGACGTCGGCAAAGCGCTCACCCCGCGCAGCCTTATCTCGGGTTTTCTGCTCGCCATCTTCCTGTGCGGCATCAACTCGTACCTCACGCTGTCCTTCGGCGTCATCGAGGAAGGGCCGACCATCGCAGCGCTCTTCTTCTTCGCCTTCTTCTTCCTCTCGAAGACGCGCATCACCACCACCGAGATGGTCATCGTCGCGACCATGGGGTCGGCAGGCGGCAGCTTGGGCTTCCTCTCCAACTTCTACGCTGCCAAGGTCATGACCACCGGCGTGTCGTATACCTTCTTTCAGATGGCCGGCTTCGGCGTCGTCACCAGCCTCGTCGGCCTGGTCTTTGTGGTGCCGCTGCGTGAGCTCCTGGTAGTCAAGGAAGAGCTGCCCTGGCCTGGCGCCAAGGCGACCCACAGCGTCATCACCGCCCTCGTCGAGGAGGGCGACCCGCGCCAGCCCTGGTACCTGCTCGGCTTTGGCCTGATCGCGCTCGCCTGGGTCATCGCCAACACCGACGGCGGCTACGGCCTGGTGCCCGAGGCGTCGGACATCACTCTCTTTGGCCTTGCTGCCTTCGGCGCGTCGATCGCCTGGTCACCCTTCGCCATCGGCGGCGCCTACCTGATGGGCTTTCGTACCTGCGTGGGTTTCCTCTTCGGCGCAATCGGCCTCCTCCTCATGGCGCCTCACCTCGAGGTGCCTGCCGCGCCTCACCGCTACGTCTGGCCAGGCATCGGCTTCCTGGTGGCCAGCGGTCTGACGATGATGGCGGTCAACTGGCGGGTAATGGTCGACGCGATGCGGTCGATCGTCGGCCGCGGCCGTGACGCCGCCGCCGGTACGAACGCCACCGCCGATGGCGAGGCCGCCGACCCGATCCTCAGCGGGCGCAACTTTGTCGTGCTGGCGACCGTCGCCTTCGTGACCTCGTCGGTCTTCCTCTACGTCTACTTCGAGATCAACCTGCTGCTCATCGCCATCCTCATCGCAGTCGGCGGCTTCGTGCAGAACGTCATCGCCACCCGGGCGGCGGCGCAGACGGCGTTCAACCCTGCGCGCGTGATGGGCATCCTGCTGCAGGGTGTATCAGCCGTCTTCGGCGGCGCCCGCGTCGACATCAACCTCGCCGGGGCCGGCATGGTCGCGGGCAGCGGCGCGCAGGCCGGCAACCTCACCGGCGACATGGCATACGGCCGCTGGTTCAAGGTACCAGGCAGCTGGCAGTTCTGGACCCAGACGCTGACGATCCTGCCGTGCACCCTGGTCTCGGCCTGGGTCTTCGAACGCATCGCAGCAACTTCGAATCTGGCGCTCGAGGGCGGTGACATGCCCGCTCCCGTCGCAAAGATGTGGGCGGCGAGCGCGCTGGTCTTTGACGGATCCAGGCCCCTGCCGCACTTCGCCGCAGAGGCCATGATCATCGCTGGCGCCGTCGGCGTCGTCTATGTATTGCTTGAGAACAACGCACGGATCGCGCGCTTCCTGCCCAGCTCTCTCGGCATCGGCTTGGGTCTCGTCCTGCCGATCTCGTACGATCTGGCGTTCTTTGTGGGCGGACTGGTGCTCTGGGGCCTCTTCGACCGCGGTCTCAAGGTCCGCGAGCTGACCCTGACCACCGTCGCAGTCGCTTGCATCGTCGCGGAGGGCTTCGGCGGCGTCATCAAGCCGGTGCTGCGTCTGGTCGGGGTCTTGTAGGCGGACCTGTATCAGTGGGTCAGGTAGAGGCGCCGCGGCGACGCATCTCGTCGCGTTCGTCGTCCTCGAGCTCCGTGATGAGCGCGCCTAGGTCGACGTCGGCGTTGGAGCCCTTGAACCGACCGGTCAGCGGCGTGTCTGGCAGCAGGTCGCCGCTGGCATACAGAGCCCACATCTCGGCGGCGTGATGCAGCGGACGGGGGTTGGCGCCGTAGCCGAGCAGGAATCCGTTGAGGTTGGCGACGTCGCGAATCAGGATCTTGCGCGCGCTCTGGTTGCCTGCGGCGTCGAGGGACTGCGGGAAGTCGATGACGACGGGTCCGTCGGCCCCCATGAGCACGTTAAAGTCGGACAGGTCGGCGTGCACGACCCCGGCGCAGAGCATCTTCACGACCTCGCGGATGAGCTGATCGAAGACAACCTCGGCGCTCGGTGCGTCCAGCTCCACCTCGCCCAGGCGGGGCGCCGGCTCGCCGTACTCATCCTTGACCAGCTCCATCACAAGCACGCCGTCGAGAAAGTGATACGGCGTTGGCACGGTCACATCGGCGGCGCGCAGGCGATAGATCATGTCGACCTCCGCCGACCGCCAGGCCTCTTCGTCCTTGGCGCGGCCGTGGCGGCTGCCCTTGGCCATGGCGCGCTGATCTCGAGAGTTGCGGCTCTTTCGTCCTTCGGTATAGACGGCGCGATGCTTGAAAGTGCGCTGCGTCGACTCCTTGTAGACCTTGGCGACGCGCTCCTCGCCCTCCGACATGACGAGGTAGACCTGCGCCTCCTTGCCGCTCATCAAAGGCCGGACCACCTGGCTGATGAGGCCCTGGTCGAGCAGGGAGACGAGTCCAGTGGGCAGCCGCATACGGGTTCTTTTCCTCAGCAAGCGCGCGAAACGCGTCGGTTTGGCCGCGCAAGCTTCGAGCCGCACGGGCGGCGCATCCTGCGCCTTTCGGGGCGCGCATGGCAAGGAAACACGCAACTTGTGTAGTACTGATCGGTTCCCTCCGCCTGCCGGACGAAGCTGAGACGGAGCCTGTCTCTACCGAGACACTTGGCCGCCGGCCGCACGAGCGCGTCGTCCTGTGGCGGCGTCTTCTCGCCCGCACTGTCGTCCCCCCCTCGCGCCGACCGGTCACGACCACGGTCTGGCGCCGTGACCAGCGAGGCACGGGCGTCCTTGCGGGCCGAACGCCTGGTTGCGGCCGCGCGGCAGCGCAATCACGCTACCAGGTCCGCGAACAACGCCTCGTAGGCGTCGACCATGCGCTCGATGCCGAGGCGTTCCTCCGCAAATACCCGGGCGTTGCGAGACAGCGTGCGCCACTCGTCCGGGGACGAGGCGGTCAGGCGGGTGATCGCCGCGGCGATTCGCGCGGGGTCGGTCGGGTCGAAGAGGAAGCCGCGCTGACCGTCGGCGACGAGCGCCGGGTGATCGCAGACGTCGGAAACGAGGACTGGCTTGCCGGCGGCCATGGCCTCACAGACGACGTTGGGCAGCCCTTCGAAGAGAGAGGGATGGATCAGGGCGTGGTATGCGCCCAGGAGGTGCGGCACGTCGCTTCGTTCGCCGAGCCAATGCCAGCGCGCGGCGATCTCAGGGCGGGCGCGCAGCAACGCGTCGACCTCGGCGCGGTAGGCAAGACCGGCCGGGTGCGGATGCTGGCGACCGACCCAACCGATCTCGGGCACGACCTGATCACCATCGTGGAGCAGCCCAAGGGCCTTGATCAGGTTCACGAGGTTCTTCTCGACACCGATGCGTCCGATCGCCAGCAGGCGCACGTCGGTGGCCTGAGCCGGGACCAGCGATGCCGTCTCGAAAGCTGCGAGATCAAGCCCATTGTAGATGCATGAGACCTTGTCGGCGAGCCAACGTTTGCGTCGAAGCCATTTCGCCTGGGTCTCGCTGTTGGCGACGACGTGGTCGGCCAGGCGGTGCAGCCACCTGCGAACGACCGGCGACGCACCCGAGCCTTCGCGCAGGTAGCTGCTGCGCTCCGACACCACCAGGCGCCCGCCGCGGACCAGCACGCTGGCCAGCTCCGCATAGACGTTGGGCCGGTCGAGATAGGACAGCACGATGTCGAATCCACCTCGCCGCGTCAGGCGACTCAACGAGCGCAGGATGCCAACCTGATGGATGGCGGTGCGGTCGGAGGTGTGGACGGCGAGCCCGCATGCGTCGATCTGGGGCCGAAAGAATGTTTCGTCTGGGTGGTAGAGGAAGAGTTCAATCTGATGGCCGCGTGCGTGCAGCCCGCACGCCAGCGTCACCAGCTGGCGCTGTGCGCCGCCGGGTCCCAGTCCGTCGATGATGCAAAGGATCTTCAAGGGCACCGCCATCGGCGAGTCGCCAGGCAGGGGCGGCATCCGGGCGCGCTCGGACGATCTGCGAACCTGCTACGCCACCGGCGTCTTGGTCCAGATGCGCGCCTGCAGCGGTTCACGCGCGCCATCGTTCAGCAAGCTGATCTTGCGACCGGTGTAGGCCTCGACCGCGGCGTTGCAGCGGGGCCGATTGCGCGCCACCAGGCAGCTCTCGACGTCGACCCAGAAGCCCTGGGTGATCCGGCCCAGCGACGAATCGGTCATCACGCCGATCATCGCGATGACCTCTGCACCACTGCGCTCGGCCGCGGCCGCCTCGACCACGGCGTGGTCGTCACCCAAGGCGGCGATTCGCTCACGCAGTGACTCGTGAAAGGCCTGACCGATGTAGAGCAGCTCAAGGTCGCGCCAGACGTCGGCCGCCTCGTCGAGGCGCGCCGAGACCAGCGCAAAGTAACCGCGCTCGCCGAGCAGGGGATGCTCTGACGTCGCGAGATCGACGAGGCGAAGGACCTCGTCGTCCCAAGTTATCGTAGCCCTGTCCATGAGTGTCCTCGGGGTGGCTGAGGGGTGACCGGCCCACAATCGTGTTACGGGCGCTCGGCCTGGCCGGCTCACCGGGTTGGTCTTGCGGTGTGCGTCGCCGGCCGGGAGGCCGCGCGCGCATCGTCAACCGACGGCAAAGGCGTCGCATTCCTGCGAGACGCCAGGGGGGGCGGCATATCAGGGCGCAAGTTTGAACGCAACATCGACGTCATCGACTGCAACGCAGCGACGCGATTAGGCGGACGGCGGCTCGGCTTGGGACGGCGCCGGCTTCCATTTGCATCAGAGTGCGGGGACAGCGAAACTGGTGGGTGTTTCAACGCTCCACGCGGAGCCTCGCGGAACCTGGAGGATGCTGCCATGCGCAGGCTCGGCCAATTCTTGACAATCACGTGCGTCGCCGCCGCCCTGCTCGCCCACCCTGGCGAGACGAGCGCCGCGTCCCTGCCCCTCCAGGGCGCACTGCGCACCGCTGGTGGCGGTCCCGTCGCGGACGGTGCCTACGTGATCTTCGTCAAGCTCTACGACGCCGCCGACGCCCAGAATTACCTCTGGGAGGACGCGCTGACCGGAGTGCAGGTCAGCGGCGGTCTCTTCCATGTCGTCCTGGGAACGAACGACGCCAAGCCGCTCGCCGACGCGTTGCTGACCTCTGGCGCGCCGCTGTGGATCGGCGTCCAGGTGAGCAGCGATCCTGAGCTGAGCCGTCGGCTGCTCCGGTCCGTACCGCGCGCGTACTACGCCGACATGGCCGCCGCCGGCGCCTTCGGCTATGCCGCATCTTCCTTGCCGGGCGGCCCAGCGCTGGCCCTCGACTGCAGCGGCTGCGTGACCGCCACCCAGATCGACGACGGCGCGGTGACCTCGACCAAGGTCGGCTTCACCTACGCCGGCTCTGACTCCAAGGGCGGCGCGGCGCTCGAGGCGATCCACGCCACCGCTGCCGACACCGCCAAGGCGGCCGAGACCGCGCAGACGGCAGTAACGGCCCAAACGGCGCAGAGCGCCAAGATCGCCGACGCGGCGCTCGTCGCCACCACCGCCGACGAGGCCCTCGGCCTGCAGTGCACCGGCTGCGTCGGCATGAAGCAGCTCGCCGCCGACGTCGCCAACGCCTACCTCGCGACCAAGGGCGGCACGGTCAGCGGCGACCTGGGTGTCGACGGTAAGGTCACCGTCGGCGGCGGTCTCGCCCTGGGCACCTCCGTCATCGAGGGCGGCCAGCTCGCCGCCAACGACATCGGCAAGGCCCCCTGCGACGCCCAGCTCGCCGGCCGCATCGCCTTCGACGAGCCGTCGGGGCGGCTCGCCCTGTGCGACGGCAAGATCTGGCGCAAGCTGAGCTTCTGCTCCGAGTCGTGCAAGCCCGCCGGCACCGTCGCGTGCGGCGCGGAGATCACCGACGCTTGTGGCGACACCGTCGGCTGCGAGGGCAAGGGCACGATGTGTGAGGGCGCCAAGTCCTGCCAGGCAGGTCAGTGCGTCACGGTCGGCAAATCGTGCGCCGACATCCTCGCCCAGGACCCCAAGGCGGCTAGCGGCAAGTACCTCGTCGACCCGGACGGGGCCGGCGGACTCGCTGCCTTCGAGACGCTGTGCGACATGACCTCGGACGGCGGTGGCTGGACGCTGCTGTTGCGCGCGGACGGCGCCAAGTCGACCTTCCAGTACGACGTGCCGCTGTGGACCGACGACAAGGCCTACCAGGAAAACCAGGTCGCCGACGCCAGCGCCGAGGTCAAGACCCTCGCCGCAGTGACGATGCCGTTCACCTCGCTGCGCATCGGTCTCACGGTCGGCGCCGACGCCCGCTGGGCGAAGATCGACCAGGCGGCCGCTTCGCTCACGGGCCTCTTCAAGGGAGGCGCCGTCGGCACCTCGTTGGGGCGCAACGGCTGGAAGGCGTTGATGGCCGACGCGTCGATGCAGCCGCACTGCAACATGGAGGGCTTCAACCGCGCGTGCGGTAGCCGGATGGTGCGCGTCGGCTTCCTGACCAATCAGGAGAACGACTGCAACTCTTGCGACAGCTACCTTGGCATCGGCCACAGCGGTCAGGTCGGCTGCGACAGCCAGACCGGCACAATCTGCGGCATGATGGCGACCTGCACGCCGGACAACGGCATCAAGTCGGTGGCCGCGTGGGGGTTCATCTACGCGCGTTGAGCCGACCATGACGCGCGTCAGCGTGCGTCAAAGCGCCGCGTCAAAGCGCTGCGTCAAAGCGCTGCGTCAAAGCGCTGCGTCAAAGCGCTGCGTCAAAGTGCATCAGACCAACGGCGGGTAGCCAAAG
>CALGHC010000785.1 GCA_937915965.1 uncultured Myxococcales bacterium | reverse complement strand
CCCCACCTCGACAAGCGCGCCCCGGCAGCGCGCCGCACGCGGCCGCCGAGGGTGTCTCACGGCGCGAGCGCTTCAAGAGTGACTTTTTGGTTTTGCCAAGCGATGACCCGCCCATCGCCGCGGGCATCGGCGCCGTCGGCTGGGTCGTCGGCGGCGCCATCGCGTTGGGCGCCGCGATGATCGCCTGGTGGTGGCTGAGTCGCTAGAGCGAGCCAGAGCGAGCCAGAGCGAGCCAGAGCGACCCAGAGCGACCCAGAGCGACCCAGAGCGACCCAGAGCGAGTTAGAGCAACCAAGACCAATCACGCCGCCTCCGCGCAACGCCATGCGACACGAGCTGGCCGGGCAGGTGGCGCGTCGCTACTTGGTGACGCCGGTGATCGACCCCTCGACCGCGTGGATCTTCAGGGCTATCGAGGCTGCGTCCTTTTCGCCATCTCCGTCGGTGTCGATGTCGTTCTCCACGGTGCCGTCGAGCACCGACAGCAGGACATCCTTGGGGATCGTCAAGCCGTCGTGGGGAAGCGCGCCGATGGCCTTTTGCGGGGCAGCCCAACCTCGTACTGTTCGAAAACTCGGCCGCAGGCGTCGAAGGCTCGAATTCGGCCTCGATGTGGTCTCTCTCAGGCTCGCCGACGGCCGAGTTGGAATCTCGGGGACGCCAGATTCGCAAGCACGGTCAAGAAGGCTGGACGAGGGGGCGCTACGTTGGCGGCGTGAAGTGGAGGAGCCGTGCTGACACGTTGGGAGAAGATCAAGGCGGCCGAGCGCATGCAGGCGCACATCGAGGCGAATCTCGGTGAGCGCATCACGCTGGTGTCGTTGGCCCGGGCGGGGCGCTACTCGCCCTGGCATGCCGCGCGGATCTTCAAGGAGGTCACCGGCACGGCGCCGTTCGACTACATCCGGCGGCGCAGACTCTCCGAGGCGACCGGGCCCTTGCGAAGACAGCGCGGTCGCATCATCGACGTGGCGTTCGACTTCGTCTTTGACTCGCACGAGGGCTTCACCAGAGCCTTCTCCCGCGAGTTCGGCATGGCGCCCTCCTACTTCCGTAGACACCAGCCGGCGGTCGAGCTGTTCATGCCTCCACAGGCGCGCGACTGGTACTCACGGAGGCAGCGAGGAGAATTGGCCATGAGCAAGGCAGACAAACACAACACGGTCTTCGTCCAGGTGCTCGAGCGTCCCGCGCGCAAGGTGATTGTGCGACGGGGCGTCAAGGCGAGCCACTACTTCGAGTACTGCGAGGAGGTCGGCAGCGAGGTCTGGGACGTGCTGTCGACAATAGCGGAGGCACTGCACGAGCCCATAGGGATGTGGCTGCCCGAGGCGATGCGGCCAGAGGGGACGTCGCGCTATGTGCAGGGGGTGGAGGTCCCGCTGGAGTACGCCGGCGCAGTGCCGGACGGCTATGAGGTGGCGGAGTTGCCGGCCTGCAAGATGATGGTCTTTCAGGGGCAGCCATTCGAGGACAAGAACTTTGAGCAGGCGATCTCTTCGCTTTGGGATGTGATGAACGCCTACCAGCCAGAGACCTTCGGGTTCCGTTGGGCGGATGAAGATGGGCCGCGTTTTCAGCTGAGTCCGGAGGGGTACCGGGGGTACATCGAGGGGCGGCCGGTGCGGGCTGTTGCCGAGGGTTGATTGGTGGCTGGCGCGCCGCGGCCGGCCCGGGGGAGCATCCCGACGCCTACAACGGCAGGTGGTCCATGCGATTGCTGCTCGACTGATCACCTCGCCAGCGGTCTGCGTCCTGGCCGACCTACGCGGCCAGCTCGTCGCCTGGGTCGTCGTCTGGCAGGTCCTTTGCTCATCAAGCCCAGCAGGTCCGGGCCGGCGTCGACGAACTCGAACTCGGTCGGCGGGCCGCGGATCGCGACGAAGTCTTCGCGACTCGCGACGGCCAGATGCCGCACGATGCGCGCGCCCTGCGCACGCGCGACCACCGCGGCCAGCACTGCGCGGCGGCTACCAGCTTGACATTGCAGGATGTATTCCCGAAACGCGCGCCGTGACGACACGGTGAAGCACGGTGTGCTCGGGCTGGCGCCGGGCGTACGTGGTGGCGGACATGGCGGGCCTGCGACGCACGGCGTGCAATGCCATGCACAGCAGCGGTCGGCCCGGGTCCCGAGATCCGGCGCTTGAGTGTGCTGGCCCGGGGCCTGCTGGCCCCGGATGCGAAATGCGCATGAGGGTGCCAAATATCAGGCTGGCCTGTTTTCTTCGCCTGTATCTGGTTTGGTCCGAAGCGGCGACGCGATCACCTGGCGCGGGCTGTCGCAGTCGCATCGATGGGCTGCCTTGGCCGGGCCTCTCGGTGCGATTCTCAGCGCCGATTCTCAGGCCTGCAGCGAGGCGACGACGAGAACGTGACCTCGGGTTTCGTAACCGCTACTTCGCCACACCCGTGATCGACCCCTCGACCGCGTGGATCTTCAGGGCGATCGAAGCCGCGTCCTTTTCGCCATCGCCGTCGGTGTCGATGTCGTTCTCGACGGTGCCGTCGAGGACGGAGAGCAAGACATCCTTGGGGATCGTCAGGCCTTCGTCCGGAAGCGCGCCGATGGCCTTTTGCAAGACAGCCTTGGGCAGCGCACCGGCGAGGATGGCGTCGAAGGTCGTCACCTTGCCCTCCTCGACGGTCACGGTGCCCTCGATGATCAGGTCGTACAGTGTCACGTTGAGGACCACACCGGCCTGCACTGGTAGCGAGAAGGGGAAGGTCGTTCCCTTGCCGCCTGCCTTGATCTTGTTGCCGATCAGGGTACCGGCCAGGCTGGCGGTTGCGGCGCAGGTCAGGGGGTCAATGAGCGCCGGATCCGCGAGCCAGGCGCAGCCGGCCTTCTGGATGTCGCAACCGGCGTTGGCCGGGTCCAGCTCGCCTTGGTGGATGGCCAGCTCAATCGGGCCCTGCTTGAAGGCGCCGAGCTCGATGAGGAGGATCAGCTTGCCGTCTTCGACGGCCGGCACCAGCTGCGGGTTGGCCAGGCCGCTGAGGTTGCCGATCGCGTTGTCGATGCCGTCGCTGCACGAGGTCGATGGCGCACAGGTCTTGGCGTCGCCGTCGAGGTCGAGGCCCTCGCCGGGGTAGCCGTACTTGCCGATCGCCAGCGAGGTCACCTTGGTGACCTGAACACTGAACGAGGGCGTACAGGCGCACTGACCGCTGCCAGCACACGCGCCGCCTGTGCAGACGTCGGCGTTGGTGCAGACGTCGCCGTCGTCGCAGGCCTTGCCGTCGAGGCTGGCGACGTGCACGCAGCCGTTGGCCGGATCGCAGGCGTCGTTGCTGCAGACGTCGCCGTCGTCGCAGTCGATGGCGGCGCCCGCGCATGCGCCCGCGCTGCACGCGTCCTTGGCCGTACAGGCGTTGTCGTCGTCACAAACGGCGGTGTTGACGGTCTGAGAGCAGCCGCCGGTCTGCGGATCGCAGAGATCGGTGGTGCAGGCGTCGCCATCGTCGCAGATCGAGACCTTGCCGGTGCAGCAAGGGCTCTTCGTCGGCAGGTGGACGCAGCCCGCGAGGATGTCGCACGAATCCAGGGTGCATGCGTTGCCGTCATCGCAGTTGGTCGGCGCGCCGCTGCCACAGGTGCCGCTCGCGCAGGCGTCGTCGGCAGTGCAGGCGTCGCCGTCGCTGCAAGCCTGGCCGTCGGCGTCCGTGTGGCTGCATCCGCTGGCGAGATCGCAGGCGTCCAGCGTGCACGGCGCGCCATCGTCGCAGTCCAGCGGCGCACCGGCACAGGCGCCAGCGAGGCAGTGGTCGCCGCTGGTGCACGCGTCGGCGTCGTCACAAGGTATCGGCGCCTCGCCCGGAGCGCCGAGCGGCGGGTAGGTGCAGCCCTTGCCCTCGACGCAGACGTCGGCGGTGCATGCGTCGTCGTCGTCGCAGCCGAGCGCGACGCCCGCGCAGGTGCTGGAGGTACAGGTCGCGTCGACCACGCAGTCAAAGGCGTCCTCGCAGGCCGCGCCGTCGGTCAAGGGGGTCCACTTCGTCTGCGACGCCAGCGGATCGCAGACCTCGCATGGATGACCCGGTCGAGGCGCGCCAGCGACGAGGCAGGTCTTGCCGATCACACAGAAGTTTGCCTTGAGCTGCCACGAGCAGACCGCACCCGGCATGGTGCAGAGGTCCTCTGTGCAACCCAGACCGTCGTCGCAGCTGACCTGCGTCGGGCAGGCCTCGGGCAGCGCGTCGGCGCCCACATCGTCGGCGGCCACGTCGGCGGCGGCCACGTCGCCGCCGTCAGCCGCAGCTCCGTCGACAGCTGGACCGGTGTCGTCGCCGGGCACGGCGTCCGTGCCCGTATCATCGAAGCCAGCTGCGCTGTCGGCCAGCGCGGAGTCTGAAGCCGTCGCGTCGGCCTGGTCGCTGTCTCCGGTAGCGCCGGCGTCGGCACCTGCCGTCACGCCGCCGTCGTCGGATGTGCAACCGGCGAAGAAGAGCGCCATCGCGGCGCACGCGCAGACACCGCGCGCCAAGGTCGGTCGGTGCCGCATCATTTCAACACCCCGCCGACGATCGAGTTGCCGTCTTTG
The DNA here is from genome assembly GCA_937915965.1 of uncultured Myxococcales bacterium. GTDB lineage: Bacteria > Myxococcota_A > UBA9042 > UBA9042 > UBA9042 > CALGHC01. The sequence continues at coordinate 3,587 of CALGHC010000785.1, read as the reverse complement.
CGCACAATCTCCTGGGGAACGATGGCTATCGCGGTCCCAGGCGGCACACCCGGCACGCCCTTCGACAGGTCGATCTCGGGCAGAGGGAAGCCCGCGAGCGCCTCCCCACCGAGTTTGGCGAGCAGCCCCTCGGCCAGCTTCTCGGCGATCAGCTTGTCGAGCACCTGCTCCGAGGCGAGCAGAGAGTCCTGGACCACCGTCACCTCGGTGTCGAGCTGGTCGATCTCCTTGATGGTGATCGACAGCTGCTGGTCCCCGGTCGTCAGCTCGACCCCCGCCGTCAGGGACGCGTAGACGATCACGTCCATCGGTTGGCCGAGCAGCTCGAGCTTGCCGTCAATGCGCAGGTCGCCGATGTGCACCCGCAGCTTGCCCGCGGCGCCGCAGTCACTCAGCGTCGGTGCGAGCATTCCGGTGGCGGTCAGTTTCAGATTGGTGACGCCCTGATCAGCGAGCGACTCGGCGCCGATCATCTCGGGCGGCACGTCGAACTGCAGCAGGCCGCCGAACCACGCGGCGTACAAGACCTCGCCCAGCAGGTTGTCGGCCATCGCCAGCTCAAGCGGGTGGCTGGCCGTCAGGACCAGCTTCTGGCCACCGGCACCGCAGCCGTATCGATCCGGCATGCCGAGATTGTCAATCTCGATGGCCTTGGCGGTGTAGGCCCCCGACCGAAGGGCGAACGCGCCGCCCGCCGCCGAGAAGTTGACCGAGCTGAAGTCGTTGATGATGTCGATGGGGATCTCGCCCGTACCGTCGAGCTTCTGCAGGTTCAAGCTGAACGGCATCGCCAGCGCGCCGAAAGCGCTCGCCAGCATCGGTCCCATCGCGCTCGCGACCGACGACTCGAAGCTCTGCTCGATCTGCGCCTGGAGCTGGCCGGAGACCAGGTTGACGATCCCCTGCAGCAAGGCGCCCAAGCCGGTGAGCTGGATCTTGAATCCGTTGAGCTTGACGTCGACGTTCTTCATGTCGACGACGAGCTGGTGGTTGACCACCTGGAAGGAGACGTCGGCGGTGATGACGATCGCGGTGATGATCAGCTTGCCGTTGAGGGTAATCGCAGGGAACCATTTGAACGGCTTGTACTTGGCGACGACATCGGCGGCGACATTGGGGATGGTCGCGACCATCTTGAGGCCACCCGCGACCGGCGTGAGGCCGGTGGTCGCTTTGCCGTGAGTCAGGTTGCTGATCGTCATGGTGACGCCGCTGCCCTGATAGGCCGGGTCGGGGATCAGGCCGCCGATGTCGAAGCTCTGCATCACCAGCTCAAAGACGGTCGCCAGGTCGTTGGGTGGCGGAGTGTGATCGCCATCGTCAATGACCTGCTTGGACAGCCAATAGCCCATACCGGCGTCGACCATGCCGCTCTTGGGCTTGGTCACATCGGGCTTGAGGTAGGCCGGCGACCACAGCCAGGCCTGCACGCGGTGGCGCTTGCTGCCCATGCTGTCGACCGCGTCGACGACGAGCGTGTTGCCGCCGATGACCGAGGCCACGACCTTGGCGAAGCTGCCATCGGCAGCGACGGCGACGTCCTCGCCGTTGATCTGGAACGCTGTGATCGCGCCCGCGCCGCTCTTGACGGTGCCACTGACCGTCACCGCTGCGTCGGGCTGCTGAATTGTCGCGGCCCGGGGTGGGTACTCGATGACGATTTGAGGCCGGCAGGCGTGGCTGATGATCAGCGTGCTCTTGCAGCCCGAGTCGGGGTCGCAGGTGTCGGTGGTGCAAGCGTTGCCGTCGCTGCAGTCCACCTTGGCGCCGACGCAGGCCGCCGCGGCGCAGGTGTCTTTCTCGGTACAGGCGCTGCCGTCGTCGCAAGGCGCGACGTTGTCGACGTGCACGCAACCTTTCGCTGGCTCGCAGGCGTCGTCGGTGCAGGGGTTGGCGTCATCGCAGTCGGGGGTGGCGGCGCCGGCCAGACAAGCCGACCCGCCGCAGGTGTCACCCAACGTGCAAGCGTTGGCGTCGTCACAGGGCAAGGCGTTGGCCGCATGGATCGGCCCGGTCGCCGGCGCGCAGCTGTCGTCGGTGCAGGGGTTGGCGTCGTCGACGGTGACCTTCGCACCCAGGCAGACGCCGTCGCCACAAGTGTCACTGTGGGTGCACAGGCTCGCGTCGTCGCACGCGTCGGTGTTGAAGGCGTAGACGCAGCCGTCCACCGGGTCGCAGGCGTCATCTGTGCAGGTGTTTTCGTCGACGCATTGGTCGGCGATCGAGGTGTGTTTGCAGCCGCTGGCGGGCAGGCAAGCGTCGACAGTGCAGACGTCTGCGTCGTCGCAGTCGACCGGCTCGCTGACGGAGCAGGAACCAGCCGCGCAGGTATCGCCGCTGGTGCAAGCGTCGCCGTCGTCGCAGGTGGCGGCGTTGTTGTTGACCTGGCAACCCAGCGTTGGGTCGCATGCGTCGTCCGTGCAGGGGTTGCCGTCGTCGCAAGGGAGCGCCGAACCGGCTGCGCAGACCTGGTCGGCGCACGCGTCACCGACGCTGCAGACGTCGCCGTCGGTGCAGGTCAGGGCGTTGGCGAGGTGGACGCAGTCGCCGCTGTCGGCGTCACAGTCGTCGTCGCTGCACAGGTTGCCGTCCTCGCATGGAATCGCAGTGCCGATACAGGCGCCGCTGTCACAGCGGTCGTCGGTCGTACAAGCCAGAGCGTCGTCGCAGCTCGCCGTGTCGTCGGCGCTCCAGGTGTCGGCACCGCCCAGGACAAAGCAGACCTCGCAGGGGTTGGCGGGGTTGGCAGCGCCGTTTTCCCAGCAGATGCCGCCGATGTCGCACTGGTCGGCGCTGCACCCGGGCGCGGTCGCGTCCTCGACCGCGCCGTCGACGCCGGCCGCGTCGATGGTGTCGAGAGCGCCTGTGTCGACGCCGGCGTCAGCCATCACGTCCACTTCGACGGCGCCATCGGCAGCGTCGGCCGCAGCCGCGCCATCAAGCCCGGCGCGGCCGCTGTCGCCCTGGGCGGTCACGTCACCACTGGCCGTCGGGCCGCCTATCGACTGATCTTCGCCGCAGCCCAGCGGGGCGACGCAGATCGCGACGAGCGTGAGAACGACCGCCGCGGCAGTCCGCCGCCGATTGCTGCGTGTGAACATAGGCTCCTCCGCGTTGCCGGACCGCACGAGCTGCGCCGGCCGGCTAGCGCCGGTGCGGAAGTGTCGCGGCTGCCGCGGGATGCTTCAAGGAGATTAAGGATAAACAGACGTGTTGATGACGTGAAGAATCGTGGCCGGCGAGTCTCGACAGCGGCGCCACGAGGCGACGCGAGGCGACCGGGGGCCACCGAAGGCGACCTGCGGCGTCTGAGGAGGCGACCGGGACAGCGGCCGCAGGCAGGACGCTGGACGGCAGCCGCACCAATCGCTACCGTGCGCGCCGTCGCCCACACAGCGGCGTCTGGCGGCCCCTACCATGCAGCGTCCCTTTCACATCTCCCTGGGGCTCGCCGGTGCCCTTGCGACGCTGATGAGTGGCTGCCCGAGCGGCGGCGGTGGCGGCAACGGCAGCACCTACGTGGGCACGGCTGACACAGGGATCGGCGACGCGACCGATGACGCCGCCGCGGCCGACATCGCAGCCGA
>CALGHC010000784.1 GCA_937915965.1 uncultured Myxococcales bacterium | reverse complement strand
TCGCCTGCGGCGCGGGTCATCGCCATGCAAACGTCCAGGTGACGTTGCCGCCGAGATGGGGCCACCATTGGCGGCGCACGATCGGCCGAGCAGTGTCCGGTTCGACCCGCCCAAGGCTCTCTTCGCAGGCGATCCATTGGCCATCGGCTTGCAGCGAGATGACCCCGGCGGAGAGCGGCCCCAGGACGATGGCCCAGCCCAAGCGGAGGAGGGCTGCGGCGCCGATCCCCGTGCAGCTCCGCAGCAGATGGTCGGTGTTTGGGTACGTGTACGACGCGACCAGGGCATCCCGTTGCGCCACGTCGGGGTCGTCACGACCGGTGAAGCCTTCGACCAGGCCGCCGAAACCAGCACCAAGGGCGAGCTCAAGGTGGTCTCCCAGGTGCCAGGTCGGGTCGATGGTTCCCATGAAGCGCAGCCCGACGACGCCACCTCTGGCGGCCGCGTAGGCGAACGACGCCAGCAGCGACCAGTCGTCGTCGAGCCTGGCTCCCGCCCGCAGGAGGAAGGTCTGCGTGGTCGCGTTCGGGGTTCCGTTCACGCCGAACATCGCGCCGTAGCCATAGCCGAGCTGGATCCGGAAGCCGGCCTCGCGCCACGCTTCGACGTCAGCCACCGTCGGCAGCGAGATGCGGAACGGCACGTCGTCATCGCTGGCAGAGGCCGCGGCCGCCAGTGGCACCGCCGGCGCCGCGCCGGCCTCTCTCTCGTCGCCTGCCGGCAGATCTGCGCCAGCTGGCCGCGCCGTCGCCAGCGCCAAGAAGGCGGCAAGACCGAACGCCAGGGCGGTGACGGGACCGGTGCGCAGAGTCCTGTGGGGGCGCGATCGCGTCACTTGCCGTTCTCCCTGCTGTTCTCCTTGCCGTTCTCCTTGCCGTTCTCCTTGCCGTTCTCCTTGCCAGTCGCTTTGCCGGCCTCCTTGTCGAGGTCTTCGCACGCGCCGCACGGCCACCACGGCGGCGGCTTGTCGCAGTCATCCCAGTCGGGCTTCTCGCAGGAGGCCTTGTCCCAGCAGCCGCGCAGCAAGAACACCGTGACGTTGCGGCAGGCCCCCGGCGGGTTGGCGATGACGAGCTCGCTGCCGCTCTCGCAGACCCACGGCTGGTCGAGATCAGCGACGGTCTCTGTGTCGAAGTTGCGTCCTTGTGCGTTCTCGCAGGCGACCTCGCTGAGGGTCTCGCTGGTTTGCAGGGGGATGTCGACGACCGCGTCGGCGAGCGAGAGCGGCGCGCAGGTGGCGGCGGTTGGCAAGCCACTGACCGAGATGGTCGACAGCCCCTGGGGCGGCGCGTCACAGCCGATCATTGGATAGAAGTACGGCATCGCGAATGAACCCTCGCGGAAGGAAAGTCGGGTGTGCGGCGCCAGCAGGGTCGAAAAGCTGGCGCCGTAGACGACGTCTGAACTGTCGGACTCATCGGCGCCTGTGCCGTCATTGGGTCCGTCGCCTGGGCCGCCACCGGGTCCCTCGCCGGGGTCATCACCCGGGCCGCTGCCGGGTCCACCTCCGCCGCCAGGGCCCGGACCATGGGCATCCGGATCGATGAGGTGGGGGTGCGCGTGGTGCAAGTTCAGCGTGCCGTCACCGTTGCGGTCGTCAAAGATGACCAGCGACGCGTAGGCGATGCGACCATCGGCGGCGCCTGCGATGCCCTCAGGCGCGGCGACCAGGACCTCGGCTGTCGGCAGGTGATCGATAGCGATCTCCGTGATCTCACCGAGCGTCAACGGTGCGGTGGCCGTGACCAGCGCAGGGACGAAGCCAAAGATGTCGCGGCAGCCTGCGTCGACGACTGTGGTCACCGAGGCCTCGCTGGGTGGACCCAGTCCGAACGGCATGCCGTGCTCGTTGCAAAACGGGCTGGGCGAAGGCACCGCTGCCCAGACGATGGCCGCCCGCAGGTGCAACGTTTCGGGGTCGACACCGGGCGGCAGGATTGACGCGAGCGCGCCGGTTGCGCGCACCCGAACAAAGGCGAGCGGTGTCGGATCGTCGGCCAGCCCTTCGAGGGGCTCGCCGCACGCCAGCGGCGCGCTCAAGACGGCGAGCGTGGCGATGAGACCGAACTTCGACCACTCCGGCCGCGTCCCTCGCTGCGAAGGTCCGCCAACGATCGTCTTCATGGCCACCTCTCGACGCCCATTCGACAGACGAAGCCCCAACGTGGGCCGTCCGCGCCGCCGACATGTACCGTCGGGCCGAGCGCCAAGGTGAGCCCCCAGCGGTCGACTATGGGAAGCCCGACGCCAGCGAGGACCTCGACGCCCGGCAGCACGGCCCACGCGGACGTGGTCAGGTCGCCTGCGTCTGCGCCCAGCCGGTTCGCCTGGTGGCGCTCGCGGGTCTCGTACACCAGCGTCGCGCCGGCGTGGGCCCGCAGCGACGCATGGCCGCGGCCGACCGCGGTGCGTCCAAGCGCTACGGCCGAGAGCTGCCACTGTGTGTGTGTGACCGCATGGGTGGTGCTGTTCTCGCTGGCCTGATCGACGCGGGTCGCGACGCCGAAACCGAGGCGCCCCCGCGTGGTGGCGCTGGCGCCCGCGCCGAGCGAGAGGCCGGTCTGCAGGGCCGCAGGCAGGGCGGTGATCAGGACGACGTCGAAATGAAATCGACCGGGCTCGTCCGTCGAGGGGGTCGGCGAGGCTGCGAGGTCGACCTGCCCAGGGGGCGGGTCGGATGGCGCAGCAGCGAGGTTCGTTGGCAAGGCGAGGGTCGCGATCCCGGCGATCCCGGCGATCCCGGCGATCCCGGCGATCCCGGCGATCCCGGCGATTCCGGCGCGCACGACGAACGCGGCACCATCCGTGGCGCGCGTCGCGGTTACCGGTCGGGGCCGTTGCTCGCGCGGCTGCCAAGGCTGGCCAGGGGTGGGGACAAATCGCGTCATTTCTCGTCCCGGTCGCCGCGCTTCGACTGACCCGGTCGCCGCGCTTCGACTGACCCGGTCGCCGCGCTTCGACTGACCGTGGGTGCCCGGGTCGCTGAGCATGGCGGTACCGCCCCGCGTGCGCAACCGAGCGGGCGCCCGGTCCGCGCGCACGGCGGCCGAGAATGCCGCTGCCGCCCGAAACGTGAATGGCGGTTCGAGCGGACTCAGAGCAAACAGTCACCGCCTGCCTGCCACAATCGGCGATCTGCGCCGCTGGTCGCAATTCGCATCTTGACGGCACGGATCCCGCCGGTACGCTTTGCGTGGCAACCCGGTACGGCGACTGAGCCTGTTCGCAGCGGATCAAACCGGGGCGCATAGGCGTCAGGGCCTGGCCAATCACGCGATCGACCGCACCCTCTGGCAAGTCTGGACCCCGGCCAATGTGACCGGATCCCATGGTTCGACCGCCGCACAGGAGTCCCACATGCGCGCTCTGTTCTCTGCCCTTCTGGCCACCGTGCTTCTTGTCGCGGCGCCCGCCATTGCCCAGACCGTTGAGCCCGAGGGGCCGCCCGCAGAAGGCGACACCCCCGCTGTCGAGCCGGAGGAGCCCGGTGACGCCCCAGCCGCCGAGGAACCGGCCGCCGAGGAACCGGCCGCCGAGGCCGAACCAGCGCCAGAGCCGGCCGCCAGGCCGCGTCCGACCAGCCGCACGCCTGCGTACCTCAGCGAGTTCGGCGTGGTCACCGCGGACGATGGCAACATCGACGACCTTCTGATCAGCCTGCAGCACGTCATGCACTTCCCCGGCCACTGGGGCCTGGGCGTCGACGCGATCTTCCGTGTGCCGCATCTGCTGCACGTGACCTTCGACTTGAGCTACGGCCTGCGCTTGCCGCCAACCAGCGACGACAGCATCGGCCTGGGTTCCTGGTCGGCGTCGCTGTACGCCGGCTTTCCGCTGATCGAGTGGGTCAGCAGCAAGGGCGGCAACTGGGCGATCAGCCAGAGCCGTTCGGGCGACACCGTCACTACGAAGTACTTCCCCGTCGTCGTACCTGCGCACGACGCGCTCGTGGTCGAAGCGGGCATCATGGTGCTTCCCTACCTCACTGAGATCAGCGACCCAGGCGACTATATTGACGATGATTACGCTTTCCAGCTTTGGACGATGGCGGCTGGTCTGCGCTGGCACTCGCACTGGGAGGTCGACCTGAAGATTGACGCTCCCGTAAGAACCCCCTCTCCCGCCGACCCCGCTCACACAACCGGCCG
>CALGHC010000783.1 GCA_937915965.1 uncultured Myxococcales bacterium | reverse complement strand
AAACCGGTTTCGAGAGACTGTCTTGCGCTGGGCTCGGTCTCGTCATGGTGCCTCCGCGTGAACAACCCACCTCCATCTCGTCCGTGGGGACGTCAGCCGGCCGGGCGTCACGCTCCAGGCTGCCGCATCTCATACAACGCGCCAGAAAACAGATCGATTCGGCGCGCTGGCCTGTGCGAGGTCAGCCTGGGCCGGTTCGGCGTCTCGACGCCGTCGGTATGGGGCCCCCATGCGCGGGAAAATGCGCGGAGAAATGCGGGCAGAAATGCGAGGCGAGGCGAGGCGAGGCGAGGCGAGGCGAGGCGAGGCGAGACGCTCTACCTACGCTACCTACGCGCGCAGCCAGGCCTGATCTTCGTCCTCAAGGGCGCGGCGCTCGGCCAGCGGGACGAGGTCCGCGACCGGACGCCAGCGATCGTCGAGCACGGCGGGCGTCGTCTCAACAGTGGCGACGAACGAGCCGAGCAGCTGGCCTCGGTCGACCAGGGCCTTTTCGATTCGTGCGCGGGCCTCGACCCGCTTGAGGCGCTCTGATTCGCTGACCGCAGCCCGGTGCCACTCGACCATGGCCCGTCGGGCGACCCGGGGTGCGCGCGACTCCAGCTGGCGGCGCAGCCCGGGCAACGGCTCGAGGCGCGGGATGGACACTCCCGCGCGCTGCAGCGTCGCCGCGACGAGGGCAGGGTCGACAGGGGCAGCGCGGCGGCCGACGTCGGCGAGGTCGCCGGGCCCGGCGGTCCGGGCGATCGCGGACAGGCGACTGAGAACGAAGCCGGTGTACCAGGGTGGAAGGTCGTCGCCGCCGGCGCGGGATGCTGCCACCAGCCAGGGCAGCGCCTGCGCCGGATCGACGCGGCACAGACCGTCGAGCGCCGACCATCGCACCCACGCGTCGGTCGCGTCGGCGTCGAGCCGCACCGCGCGCACGAGGCAATCTGCCAGGGCGTCGCGCCGCGTCGTCCTGGTGTCGTCGTCGAGTCGCGCGAGCCAGTGAGCGACCGCCTGCAGGGCCTCGAGCGCATAGACCCCCGAGTCGACAAGGAGGCCCAACCAGCCAGGTACACGCACATCGTCGAAACGACCGAGCGCAGAGACGGCAACCTGCCTGTCGTCAGCGTCCTCGGCGCCGTCGCGGAAAGCGGTCAGCACGACACCGGCGAGGCAACCCGCGGGTCCGTGGCGAGAGAGGAGCGAGGCGGCGTCGGTTTCCGGAATGCCACCCTGCGCGCGCGCTTCGGCGGCGACCCGGCCAATCCGCTGCCAACCGGTCGCGCCAACGGTGGCGTGCGCCTGGGCCAGCAGGGCAAGAGCGGCGTTGGCCGAGATCGCTGCCTCGCCGCCATGGCGCTCGATGGCGTCAAGCAGCGCCGCGGTCAACAACGGGCCCAAGCCGATATCGCCGACGACCTGCGCAAAGGTGTCGCGACGAACGATCGCGGGAGCCCGCCGCCACGCATCGGCGAGCGCCCGGTCGACCGCGTCAGCGGACTGCGTCGCGACCTCGCTCAGGCCAAGGCGTGCGCGCATGAGCGCCGCGCTCGAAGGATTCGGCTGCCGCAACACCGCGAGCAGATCGGGGAGCCGCGTGTTCGGCGCGGTCGGGACCTTCGGCGCGGTCGGGGCCTTCGGGGCCTTCGGGGCATTCGGGGCATTCGGGGCGTTCATGGCGTCGCCCCTGCGGCTCCTGGACGCGAGCGCCGGCGCCAGAGCCATCGCATCAGCAGGGCGCAGCCCAGGAGGAAGACCAGGACGCCGACCTCGCCGGCCAACCACGACGGCTGATGAACCGTCGCCTCGCTCGGCGCGGGCGGATTGTCGACGTACTGCTGGCGGCGAGCGTCAGACGCGGCGAGGTAGCTCAGGCGGGAGCGGCGCAGACGCCGGGCAGCCGAATCGGCGTTGGCTGTCTCCCACACGCGGTGGTAGAGGCGCGCGGCGGTCAGGGCGCGGCGCAGCGAGTTGGCGTGAAGCTCGGCGATCGTCGCCATCGCCGCGGCGACCCCTGGCTCGTCAAGAGAACGGAAGTGTTCTGGCCCGACCGCCTCTTCGTCACCCAACGTCTCACCGATCTGCAGGAGACGCGGCGCCGCGACCACGTGCAAGGCATCGTAGAGCTTGCCCCCTTCGCGGCTGCCCAGCAGCGCGAGCTCCTCGACGATGATGCTGCCGGCGCCGCGGCCGTCCTGCCAAGGCTCGGCGCGGTCCTTGCCTTGCAGGAACGGAGCGATCTTGGCCTCGAGATCCGCCTGCAATCCATCATCCCCCGGGGGATTCGTCGGCTGCATGATGTCGGCGATCATCGGATGGGCGTCGCGGCCGGCGGCGACGGCGGCGACCTCGCCCCGTAGCCACTGCTCGCCGAGCAGGTGCATGTTGTTGAGATAACCCATGCCGATCGAAACGAAGCTCGGCAGTTCTCCCCAAGTTCCACCGCCGGTCAGCAGGGCCCGGGCGATCTCGGCCTTCTTCGCCGCTTCGAAGAGCGCGTAGCTGCCGACTTGGACGTTGTGCAGCGGCCCGGCGGCGTCCTGGACATAGTGGAGCCCAGCGCCGAGCCAGATCAGGGCGAGGCCCTCCCACCCGGGGGCCTGCTCGGCCTCACCCCAGTCGCGAATCAACACGGCGACGTCGAGATGCAGCTGGGCCATCTGGCCGGCGTAGGTCTCTACCCCACCCGGGAAACCGGCGGCGACGACGAAGTTCCATGGCGCCTCGCGCAGGACGTTTGGGTCATCGGACGGGGCGTCGGCAGCGAGCTGGTAGTGCGCGTGGGCCTGGCTCGACAGGCCAGTGGCGCTGCCCATGTTCAGCGCCATCGGATCGGCAGGCACCGGTCGGCCGTCGGCGAGCTTCATCGGCTTTCGTTCGTCGTCGAGGGCCACCCGATCGCGGTTGCGGCCGTCCTGGTCAGGCCAGGCGCTGGCCCGAACGGCCAGCTCGATGGGCATCGTGTCGCCGACCTCGATGAACTTTGAGATCCCCCAGATGGACCGTTCCGGATCGGTGTTGAAGCCCAGGAAGCTGCGGACGCCGATGCGGTCGAAGTCACTCGGATCTGGGAAGCGCGCCCGAAAGGCCTCGCCATCGCCGGAGGTGTCGAACTCCACGTCGGCGAAGGCGCGTCCGGCCCAGACCCAAAATGATGTGAGCTTGGGCGCGTCCAGCAGGACCATCAGAGCCAGATCGAGGCGGTCGGCCAGCGCGCGCTTGGTCAACGCGTGATGCACTTCGATAGAGAACGCGTGGCCGGGCCGCGGTGCCAGGCAAAGGGCGAACGACAGCGCGACCGCCGCGAAGTATGCGATGAACCTGTGGCGGCGGACCACCCGCGAGATGTCGCCGAGATCTGTTGCAGTCATCGCACGCGCTCCTTCTCGACGGCCGGACCGACGGCCGGACCGACGGCCGGACCAACGGCCGGACCGGCGGCCGAGCCGACGGCCGAACCGACGGCACCGATGAAATACCACAGCGCGAGGCGTGTTTCAGCCATGCGCGCACCGACAGCCGATTCCGGTCTGCGCTCGCCGGCCGCATCCCCCAGAGCGAGACCAGGAGCGCCGGCGGAGCGAGCCATGGCCCCCCTGGCGAGGAGACCGCGGGCGCGTCGGAATTGACAGGGATCGACGCGGTTGCGATACAGCGCCGCGGCTGCTGCGACAAAACGCAGCGACGAGGCCAGCGTCCTGCCAATCGGCGAGACCCGGCCAGCTACCGAATACATCGCGTGGAGGAGAGTACGATGAATGGAACGAAGTCGAGATTGCTGCAGCTGGGGCTGGTCCTGGTCGCCGTGGGGGCTCTCGGTCTGAGCGGCTGCTGCGGAGCGAAGTGCCAGACGAAGAAGGACTCCGCGACGGCCGACAAGCCATGCGACAAGCCATGCGACAAGCCATGCGACAAGCCATGCGACAAAGGCGCTGCCAGAAAGGGCGACAAGCCCTGCGACAAGCCATGCGACAAGAAGGCTGCCGAGAAGGGCGACAAGCCCTGCGACAAGCCATGCGACAAGCCCTGCGACAAGCCCTGCGACAAGCCCTGCGAC
>CALGHC010000782.1 GCA_937915965.1 uncultured Myxococcales bacterium | reverse complement strand
CGTACGCACGGTGGTGTGGGGGCTGGGGGTGGGCGACTGCCCCTGGCCACCCGATAGCCAGCTGTCAGCGTCGGAGCGTCAACGGGTGCTCGACGTCGCGAACCAGCCAGAGATGCGGAACTTATCGCCCAAGCAGATCGTTCCCGCGCTGGCCGACCAGGGCAAGTACGTGTGCTCGGAGTCGACGATGTACCGCGTGCTTCACGCGGCGGGTCAGTTGAACCATCGCTCGGCGTCAGCCCGTCCCACCGCGATACGCCCCCGTCAGCAGGTGGCGACGGGGCCGAATCAGATCTGGTCGTGGGACATCACGTACCTGCGCAGTCCGGTGCGCGGTGCGTTCTTCTACCTCTACATGATCATGGATGTATGGAGTCGCAAGGTGGTCGCATGGACGGTCCACGATGTCGAGTCATCGCAGTACGCCTCGGACCTGGTCGAGCTGGCGTGCGCCGAGCAAGGGGTGTGTCGCGATACGCTGACGCTGCACGCCGACAACGGTGCATCCATGCGGGGTTCGACGTTGCTGGCGACGCTCCAGACGCTGGGGGTGGTGCCTTCGTTCAGCCGGCCGCGGGTCAGCGACGACAACCCGTTCTCAGAATCTCTTTTCCGCACCCTGAAGTACCGTCCCTGCTATCCACGGCGGCCGTTCGTGTCGGTGAGCGACGCGCGCCTGTGGGTGGCTGGTTTCGTGCACTGGTACAACGCCGAGCACCGTCACAGCGGTCTTCGCTTCGTCACGCCCAACGAGCAGCACTACGGTCACGCTGCGTCTCTGCTGGCCGCTCGGGCGGTCTTGTACGAGCGTGCTCGGCTTGCGCACCCAGAGCGCTGGTCGGGCGCGACCCGCAATTGGACCATCGCGGGCGCCGTTACCATGCACCGTCGTGGCGCGAAGCCGGCGCTGGCTGCGTAGACGTGCAACGTGCAGCCGTCGTCCGGAATCCAGCTGGTGCCGGGAATCCCCCCGCGGAGCGCCGTCCGCCCTTCACCCACGGCAACAGCGTGGCGGCGCGCGCAGCGTAGGGCAAGGGCCAGGCCGGCCCTGGGGCCTGGTGCCATTTACCCTTGCCCGCAGCGAGCACGCCGGTAGCGTGGCCAGGGTGAAGGGCGACGCGCGGGGCGCCCCACTGACGTGCGGGACGAAGGCGACAACTACCTTGACACCTACCGGCGGTGCACCCGGAGAAGACTCGGTCGATCTCGTTCTGCCGTCCTCGGCAGGATGGGGGCGGACCGCGCCCGGGGAGCTTCGACTTCCTGGGGTTCACCCACTATTGGGCGAGGTCGCGCAAGGGGCATTGGGTCCCGAAGCGCAAGACGGCCTCGAAGCGGTTCTCACGCTCCTTGCGAGCGGTCAACCAGGAGATGCGGCGTGTGCGTCACGCTTCGATCCAGGAACAGTCCAGGGTCCTCGGGCAGAAGCTACGGGGGTTCTACGGCTACTACGGGATTCGGGGGAACTCGCGATCCCTGAGTGCGTTCCTGCACGAGGCGCGTAGCCGCTGGAAGAAGTGGCTCAGCCGACGTTCCCACAAAGCGTGGGTGACGTGGGAGGCCTTCGACCGGATGGAACGGCGATTCCCGTTGCCTCGGCCGCGAATGCGGAAATGGCAACTTCAACTTGCGAACCTGTGATTCGAGGAGCCGAGTGCGTTAGTTGCGCATGCTCGGATCTGTGAGGGGCCGGGGGGAGCGATCCTCTCGGTCTACTCGACCGCCGCGTCGGGTCGACGTCAGGCGACACCAGAGTCGTTGCCCCCCTTGGACTCTGCCGGGGGGCGCTTCGGTGACGGACGATCGGAAACGCAGCCGTGGTACGATGCCTGGGCAACACGCGGCCCGCCGAAGACGACGCGAGCTACCGGAGGATCATGGCAGCCCCGCCCGTCCTGGACTTTGCCGCGGTGATTCGGCCTTTGGCTGCCCTCGCCTGTGCGCTGCTGGTGGCCGGCTCGGCCTGCTCGGAATCCGACCCTGGAGCCGAGAGTGCGGGCGCGCCCGCTGACGGCAAGGATGCGACATGCCACGAGGTCCAGCGAAGCCCCAACCGCACCTGTTGTCCCGCCGGCCAGTTCTACGAGTTCGAAGGCAACGGCTGCGCGGCCGTCGGCCCGCCGGAGTGCGCCGACGTGGTCTTCGGCGACCCAGCGGCGTGTGTGCCGCGCTGGTGCTGGAGCGGCCAGATCGATGAGGATGGTGCCTGCGACCCGGTTCAGGACGACACCTGCGAGATGATCGGCCGCCTGTGCACGACCGAGGAGCTCGCGGCCGGCATGGGATGCTCTGCAGGGATGGCGCCGGACCGCGACAACCCCGGCGAATGCGTCTCCGCAGGCTCGTTCGCCGGCAGCGGCGTGCCCAAAGACTGGAACGGTGACCTCGACAGCCTCCCACCGGTGCCACCGCTGGAAGAGAGCATCCCACCGGGCGTGCCACCGCTGGTGGCGTTGCCATCCCTGGAGGAGAGCGTCCCTGACGGCGTGCCGCCGGTCACGAAGCTGGCCGCAATCGAGAACTCGTTCTTCTGTCGTGACGACCCAGGAGCCGAGTCGCGTTTCTGTTCCGAGAGCGAATTGAACGTCTGCGTGCGCGGCCCGGATGGCTCGCTGCCGGACCCGGCGAAGTGCGTGTATGTCGGCGTCCCCTGGATGTCGAAGTACTGCCCGGCAGGATTCGTCGTGGACGGTGCGGCGAAGGCCGAGGCGGGGCAGTTGCCGCCCTGCCAGCCTGACCCCGCTGACTGCGGCGACGACCCCTACGGCGATGCCGCGCTTACCGTCGCCGGTGGCGCAGTCTTCGTGAACGCGGCGACAGGCAAGGATGACAACCCGGGCACGCGCGCCGCGCCGTTGGCGACGGTCAAGGTGGCGTTGGCCAAGGTGCCCGTGGGCGGGACCGTCGCCCTGGCCGCTGGCATCTACAACGAAGCGGTCGTGATCGAGCAGGCGGTAACGTTGCGTGGGCGATGCGCCGCCATGACCCGAATTGTCGGGGCTGCGGGCGAACCTACGGTCTGGGTGCTGGGGCCCAACAACAAGGGCGAAGCGCTGATCTCAGATCTCCGTATTGATGGTCCGTGGTACGGAGTCAAGGTCAACAGCGAGCTGCCCGCACGCCTGCGGCGCGTCCTGGTGCATGGCGCGAGCGTAGTCGGGGTGCTCGCCTGGGGAGCGAACACCAAAGTCAGCGCAGACGGCTTGCTTGTTCGCGACACAGTGGAGTCGAGCGGCGAAGTGACCCCTGCGCGGGGTATCGATGTTCATTTCGGCGCAACGGTCACGTTGCACGATGTGCGGCTGACGGCAAACCGACAGTTGGGTCTACGCGCTCACGGCCCGAACACCGCCGTCGAGGCGACGGCTCTGCTCGTGGACAGCACCCTGGAAGACTCAAAGAACGGCCTGGATGGAGTCGGAATCTTTGCGATGAATGGCGCGTCGCTGGTTCTCCACGGCGCGCGGCTCTCGGGCAACCGCGCCGCGGGGCTCGTGGCGACCGGCGCCGGCACCGCCGTCAAGGCGACTCGCTTGGCTGTCGACGGCACCCTGCCTCGCGCCTCCGATGGCATGTTCGGTCTCGGACTGCGTATCGACGAGGGCGCCACGATCTCGATGCGAGACATTCGACTCTCCGAGAACCGAACATCCGGCCTGTTCGCTCGGGGCGCCAACACCACCGTTGGCGCGACCGTACTCGTCGTCGACCACACGCAACCGCAGGCAAAGGATGGCGAAGCAGGACATGGGGCCACGTTCGCGCTTGGTGTCACGGTCACCCTCAGCGACGTGCGACTGTCGAACAACCACGAGCGAGGGCTTGTCGTGCTGAGCGCAGGCACGAGGGTCACGGCGAAGCGCTTGCTGGTCGACGGCACCCGCTCGAGGCCCACCAGCAAGGATTTCGGGTGGGGGGTGAGCGTCACCGGTGGTGCTGCGCTCAAGTTGACTGACGCCCGGCTGCTGGAGAACCGCGACTGCGGGTTCGTTGCCGGCGGGGCCAACACCGAGTTCAAGGCAACTGGCTTGCTGGTCGACGGAACGCTGCCGAACGAAGACAGCGACGGGCGAGGTTGCGGATCCGAGGCCACGGATGGCGCCGCAGTGCAGCTGGAGAACGCTCGATTCACCGCCAATCACACCGCCGGCATTCGCGCAACTGGCGCCCAAACCACGGTCAAGGCCACCGGACTGCTGATCGACGGCACGCTGCCGAGGGCCAGCGACCAGCAACTGGGACTTGGCGTCTTTGCGGAGCTGGCGGCGTCCGTCTCGCTGAACGATGCCCGCCTGTCCGGCAATCGCTTTGCGGGGCTCTTGTCCCAGAATGCGAACACGCAGGTCAAGGTCACGCGGACGCTCATTGATGGCACCCTGCCCGCAGCCAGCGATGAATTGTTCGGTCATGGGCTGCAGGTGAAGGATGGGGCAGCTGCGGTGTTGCAGGACGTTCGCCTGTCGCACAATCGAGACATGGGACTGTCCGTCCTTGGGGCCACATCGACGGTCAAGGCGACCAGCTTGGTCGTCGACAACACACTCTCCCGTGCGTCGAACGACGGCGAGGGGAGGGGGGTCTACGTCGAGAATGGCCCATTGGTCAGGTTGCACGACGTTCGCGTGTCGGGCAATCGAGACATGGGGCTGTTCGCTATGGGCGGCGGCACCAGGGTGGAAGCGAACCACCTGATTGTCGACGGTACACTGCCACAGCTCAGCGAGAAGAACTCTGGGTCTGGGGTGATTGCCCAGGGAGGCGCGACGATGATCTTGCGCGACGTGCGCCTCTCAAGAAACAGAACCGCGGGATTGGGCGTGTTCGGCCAGTCCACCTTGGTTGAGGCCATGGGCGTGATGATCGACGGGACGCAGCCGCGATTGAGCGACGACGACCTCGGCTATGGGATCGCAACGTTCTTTGGCGCCGAGACGCGGCTGTCGGGGGCGAACGTGGTCGGCAATCACGTCTCTGGCATGTACACCCATGCCGCAACGACCGCTGTGGTTGGTGGGGCCATCCGGCACACGGTTTCGCAGGCGGTCCACGACGTGGGAGGCTTCGGCATCTGGCTGGATGAAGGGGCCTCAGGGAGCTTCCTGGCGTCTATCGTTGCCGACAACCGGGCCAGCGCGATCGCGGCCGCCGCGAGCGAGATCGAGGTCAACCAGATCGTGGTGCACGCCACCGGTTGGGGCAACTCCCTACGACGCGATCCCAACGGCGTGTACCGGTTCAGCAGCGCGGTCACCCTTGGCGATGGCGTGGTTATCGACGCCTCACCTGCGTCCAGGGTCGAACGGTGCCTGTTCGTCGACAACGTGCGCGCAGGCGTGCTCGTCAACGACAGCCCCAATGCCGTGGTCAGGCGGAACCTGATCGACGGCGGAGGCGTTGGTCTGTACGGGCTGGTGTTCCAGCACACAACTGACGCGATCGACCAACACAACGCCGTGTTCGGGGCAGTCCTCTCCAACCGTTCGTCCGACGCTGGGCTGTCCTTGCCGCTGCCACCGAAGGCGGTTGGGCCGTTCGCGAAGGCGGAACCCTGACAGTCATGGGCCGGGCCGGGCCGGGCCGGGCCAGGCCGGCAGGAACCGGAGACTCCCATCCTCGCTCAGCCACCTCGCCTCCAACTGAAGCGACGTTGGATAGTCAGGCTGAGCGGGCTTGAGATCCGCCTGGTGGCTGCGTGATCTGAGCGCCGAGTGGGGGCGGCCGAGATTCGGGACAGGACGCCGTGACCGAGGCCGTGACCGAGGCCGTGACCGAGGCCGTGACCGAGGCCGTGACCGTGACCGGGGCTGTGACCGAGGCCCTCACCCCACCGTCGCTGTCACCGCGCCCGGCTCCGGCACACCATCCCGGTCGCCGCTGTCGAAGATCACTTCGCCGTACGCCGACATCCGTTCGGGCAGCAGGACCTTGTCCGCGCCTTTCCGGTCGACCTCGATGCCTGCGGACCACGCGGCGAGCTCGGAGCAGTACAGCCTCGCCTTCGAGGGCAGGCCGATGGTGCCGAGGAAGTCGTAGGGCGTGCCGGCCTTGGCGCGGGCCTTGGCGGCCGCTGCCTTGCCGACTTCGGGCGTCCAGCCGCGTGGGCGGACGAGCTGGACGCGGTGGCTGTTGTGGAGGAACTCGGCCAGGGGGACGATTCGCACACCGACGCTCTGGTCTTGAACCCCCACGTGCATTCGATCTTTGCCGAAGGCGTCTGG
>CALGHC010000781.1 GCA_937915965.1 uncultured Myxococcales bacterium | reverse complement strand
AGGCAGATTCCGCAGCGGCGAGCGCTCATTCACGAGCAGGGTGGTGGATCCTGGCAGCCGTCAGCCCTTGACCGCAGCGTCTTCCAGCCGTAGATTACTGCGCCGTTTTTCGGGTGGTCGCCGGCTGTATTCCAATAGCCTGCGGCGACGACGCGCCGGCATCGCCGGCCGAATGGCCGCAAGGGAGTCGACGGTGAGCAACCTACGTGACGATGATATCAAGCCCGTGACCAAGGAGCAGTTCAAGGAACTGCACGGCGCCTTGATGGAGAAGCGCGAGCGACTGCTCGAGCAGGTCCGCGAGGTCTCCTCGCGCCCGGATGCCGACGAGCTGCGCATGGCCGACGAGATGGACGTCGCCTCTGTCGGTTACGATCAGGCGTTCGAGTACCGGCTGCGCGATCGGGAGGCCGTGTTGCTGCGCAAGATCGACACAGCCCTGCGGCGAATGGAGCAGGGCGAGTACGACGAATGCGAGAGCTGCGGCATGCCGATCGGCTTTTCGCGCCTCAAAGCCCGCCTTGAGACGACCTTCTGCATCGACTGCAAGGAAGAGCAGGAGAAGATCGAGCGCATGTACGAGAAGCGTCGCAAGCGGATGACTGCTTTCGAGGGCTGAGAGCTCGGCTGTCAGCCCGGCTGAGAGCCCGGCTGAGAGCCCGGCTGAGAGCCCGGCCGAGATCGCCAATCGGACAGGGCGGCCCGTGCACGCTCCCCGTCGGCCGGCTCTCAGCTGCCCCGTGGTCGCAGGGAGCCACCTTGCCTCTACGGCTGATCGGTGGTCGAATTGGCGCGCCTTCCAGCCCCCGAGGCGCGCGTGTCCGAGCTGCTCTCCACCTCCCTGACTCTGCGACGCTGCAAGCTGGTTCGGGTTGGTACCGACGGCCAGGTGGCCGAGTACATCTTTGACCAACCGACTGTCTCGCTTGGCTCGCTTGAGGACAACGACCTGGTCCTCGACGACGACAAGGTGAGTCGTTATCACGCCCGCATCGTCCTCGACGGAGACGACTTCCTCCTCGAGGACCTCGACAGCGCCAACGGCAGCTGGGTCAACCGGGTGCGCGTTCGGCAGGGATACCTGCAGAGCGGGGCCGCCGTGCGCCTTGGCGCCACCGAGCTGCGCTTCTCTGTGCTCAGTGAGCGGGTCGAGATCACTCCCAGTCACCGCGAGGCCCTCGGCGCGATCGTCGGCAAGTCCGAGCGCATGCGGCAGGTGTTCGGCGTGATCGAGAAGATCGCCCCCACTGGCGCGACCGTGGTGCTGGAAGGAGAGACGGGCACCGGCAAGGAGGTTGTCGCGCGCACCGTGCACCAGTTCTCGCCGCGGGCATCGAACACCTTCATCGTCTTCGACTGCGGTGCGGTGCAGGAGAACTTGATCGAGTCCGAGCTCTTTGGTCACGAGAAGGGGTCTTTTACGGGTGCGCTGGCCTCGCGCCAGGGCCTGCTGGAGATGGCCCACGGTGGAACGATTCTGCTTGACGAGATCGGCGAACTCGCCCTTGACCTGCAGCCCAAATTGCTGCGTGCGCTTGAGCACCGCGAGATCCGCCGCGTCGGCAGCAACCGCCCGGTCAAGATCGACGTCCGTGTCATCGCCGCCACGAATCGCAATCTCGCCGAGGAGGTCGCTGCGGGCCGATTTCGCGAGGACCTCTTCTATCGGCTCAGCGTCGTGCGCCTGCAGCTTCCGCCTCTGCGGGAGCGTCGCGAGGACATCCCGTTGCTCGCTCGCCACATCCTTCGAGGGGGCGCTTTCAACCGGGGCGCCGACGGACCTCGGGTGAAAGGCATCGCTACCACCGCCCTTGAGGCGATGATGCGCTACGACTGGCCGGGGAACGTGCGCGAGCTGACCAACGTCGTCGAGCGCGCTTGCTCCTTCGCGGATGGCGAGTTCATCGGGCTCGACGATCTGCCCGATCACATCGCGGGCGTGCGGCTCGTGAGCCCGCGGAGCAAGGCAGGCCAACGGACCGAGCCGTTGCGTGGCGCGACCGTACAGGTGATGTCGGACAGGACTTTCAAAGATGCCAAGGATTTGTGGCTCGCGGCCTTCGAGAAGGAGTACATCCATACGCTGCTGACTCGCCACTCCGGCAATCTCAGCCAGGCTGCCCGCGAGGCCGACGTCGATCGCAAGCATTTCCGCAGGCTGGCTCGAAAGTACGATTTGATTCCGGGCAGCCGCGTCGTGGACGCCACCGAGGAAGATGACGCCTGAGGTCCCGCCTGAGGGCCGCCTGGCCCGGCACGGTGGCCGGTTGTTCGACGTCTCCGTCGCGCTCGGCTTGATCGTCGCCACCACCGCGGTGTTGTTCGCCACCAACGATATCGGCTTCGTGCGTGACGAGGCCTTCTACTTCGCCCACAGCGAGACCTATCAGGAGTGGTTCGTCCGTTTCGAGGATGCCGAACAGCGCGCCGACGCGCTGCGCGACGGCGACATCACACGGACGTGGCGCAATAACCACGAGCACCCACCGCTCAACAAGATCCTCGCGGGCTACGCGTGGCGGCTGTTTGGCCGCAAGCTGAGGCCGATTGGCAACCTGCGACGCCTGCCCAAGGACGGCGGCGGAGGGATCCGCGCCGACGTCGAGAGGCTCGCCCCTGCCCAGGGCTTCGAGATCGGCGCGCGGGTCAACTTGCTGGCCCCGCAGCTGGTCGGCGTGCCGGACGACCTCGACGCGCGGCTCCTCGTCACTGCCACCGTTCATCAGCGCGACGGATGGCGGGCCACCCTGCTCTTGGACGAGGGGCTCTCGATCGAGCAGCTGCTGGAGGCGTGTCGGCCCGCCGGCAGCACGTTGGCCGATGGGCTCACCCTGAGGACCACCTGCGAGGCGGTCGAGCAGCGGCCGGCGTATCTGATGAGCGAGTCCGATGCGATGCGACTGCCGGCTGAGGTGTTCGCGGGGCTGCTCATCGCGGCGCTGTGGCTGGTCGCCCGGGGCCTGTTCGGCGGCGTCGCCGTCGCTCGCCCCTTCGCTCTCCTCGCCGCCGTCGGCTGGTTGTGCTTGCCGCGCACGTTCTTTCACGCACACCTCAGCGTGTTCGACACGACCATCACCGCGCTGCTCTTCATGACCACGGTGGCCTGGTACCGGGCGCTGCGCTCGCCCGCTTGGATCCTGCCGGCGGCGCTTCTTTGGGGCGTGTCGCTCCTGGCCAAACACAACGCCCTGGTCCTGCCACTGCCGCTTTTGGTGCACTGGCTGTGGGACGCGTCGGCCGAGGGACGATTCCCGCCCGCGCGCTTGTCGCTGGCGCGGTCGCTGCTGGCGCTCGTAGCGGCAGTCCTTGCCTGGCCGTTTGGACCGCTCGTCGCGGCCGCCGTCGCCGTCGCGCTGCTGTGGGATGGCCGCGAACCGCTGCGGCTGCCCGCAGTGCCGCGGGTCTTCTTCGCCATGCTCTTCATCGGTCCGATGCTGCTCTTCGCCGGCTGGCCGTTGCTCTGGGTCGATCCGGCCGACAACTTGATGCGCTGGATCGAGTTTCACCTTCACCATGAACACTACATGCAGACCTGGTTCCATCAGGTGCTTGCCTACCCGCCATTCCCGGTCGTCTTCCCGGTGGGGATGACGCTGCTGACGTGGACGCTGCCGCTCTTGGTCGCGTTTGCGATTGGCCTCCCGGTCGTGGCGCTGCCCCCACTTGTTCGGGGGCTGCGCATCCTGGCGGCCCCCGCCGGTGGCGTGCGGCGCATCGTCGATCGGATCCGTCTCGGCCACTACACGGCGTCCGCTGCCAATCGCGATCATGAGACAGAATTGGCGAACGAGGCCGGGGCCGACGCACACCTCGCCGGCGCGCCCAGGCATTGGCCGGGTGTGGCGTGTACGGCTGCAGAGCGCGGATTCGACAGGCTTATCCTGCTCTCCATCATCTGGCCCATTGGTCTGATCGCCATGCCATCCACTCCCATCTTCGGCGGCGTCAAACACTGGGTGCTGGCGTGGGCGTTCATGTTGCTGGTGGCTGCCCGCGGGCTCGACACCGTGTGGCGCCTGCTCGCCTGGCGCTTGCTCGCCTGGCGGCAGCGCGTGCAGGACTCAAGCCGTGCAGGGTGCTGGCGCCGCCGCGCAGGTCTCGCGGTGCTGCCCTGGTTGATGACCGGCCTGGTGCTCCTGCCGTCTGCGCAGGCGACCTGGGACGTTCACCCCCACGGCACGGCCTACTACAACGAGCTGATCGGTGGCATCCCCGGCGCCGCCGAGGCGGGCATGCAACGGCAGTTCTGGGGGGGCGCGACGCGCTCTGGCCTCGACGAGGTCAACCGCCTCGCGCCGCGGGGGGCGCGGGTCTGGTTCCACAACGCAGCCTGGGGGTCGTTCCAGATGTACGCCCGCGAGGGCTCGTTCCGCAGCGATTTGCGCTATGGCGGCGACCCAGGCGGCTCGGCGATGGGATTCTATCACCACCAAAAAGACCATGATGACTACGAACTTGAGGCGATGCAGAGCTACCACGTCCGCTCGCCGGTGATGCAGGTCTCGATCGAGGGGGTGCCGATGCTGTCCGTGTATCGGCGGCCTCCTCCTCGCTAGCGGCGTCGGGCACATCGGCGCCCTCACCTGACACAAGGATGCCGGCGGCAGAGCGACTGGCAGCCGGCCGCGCGCCCAGACCACAAACCGATCGCGCCGCGGCGAGCCCACGCGGCTTGTGGATTGGAGCCATCCTCCCCTAGACTCCGCCCTCCCGCGCTTGAGGAGCCTATCTGGTGCACCCTTTTCACCCCCCCCGTCCCGCCCTGAAGCGCTGCGAATTCGCAACCATCACTGCTGGTTCTGCTGGTTCTGCTGGTCGGCGCGCCGGTCCGCGGATCGCCGTGGCGCAGGTCGCCGCCTTGGTGGTGGCGGTCGCTTCTTTCGTCGGCGTCGCGGGTGCCGAGCCCGTGCCGGCGACGGCGGCTCCGCCCACGACGACCGCGCCGCTGGTCGACGTCACCTGGCGCGGCAACCTGAGGCTGCGCAGCGAGTGGATCGCCAGCCCTGGTTTCGGTAACGGAACAACCGGGCTGTACCGTGAGCTGTCCTTGGTCGCCGCTCCCCACGGTGGCGTCGTCGCGGATCGGATCGGAGATGCAGACCTTCGCTTGCGCGTAGAGCCCACCGTGCACGTCGGCAACTGGACCACCGTCGGACTTCAGCTCGATGTCGCCAACCGCGTCGGGCTCGGCGAAGAAGCGCTCGCCGCGACGACGACCGAGCAGATGACCGGTGTTCCGACCACCGGGCCGGTGACGCAGGGCTTCGCCGTGCGCCGCGGCTGGGTCGATTTTGACGCGTTTGGTGTCGGCCACCTGCGCATTGGTCGCATGGGCGATCACTTCGGTCTCGGCCTGCTGCGCAACGATGGCCGCGGTGCCGACAATGACTTCCAGAGCGACGTCGACCGCGTCGCGATCGAGGTCGACTTGATGGGCCTGCGTGGGCTGATCGCTCGCGACAACCTCGCGACCCTGCCGGTCATCGAGCGCGGGCCGGGCGTCGACAGCTCCGACCTGCCCCTCAACGACAGCACCGACGTGATTCGCTGGGTCTTCCAGGTCGAGAGCGCCGCCCCGCGGGACGATGACGGTCTGCACTGGGGCGGCGCGTTCGCCTATCAGGACCAGGCCCTCGGGCTCGCAGTGGAGCACCTCGATGACCCGCTGGCCGTCCTGGGCTCGCAGTGCGTCGCCGATGGGACCTGCCTGCAGCTTGTGCCGCGTGACGCGACCATGGTCTCGCCCCAGGTCTATCTGGGATGGCAGCGCTCGCTCGGCATCGGTCGCCTGCGCATCGAGGCCGAAGCGGCGCTGCTGTACGCGACCGTCGCAAACACGGACGTACTCGCCGGTACCGACACCAGCAAGACCTTCATCTCCGGCGGGGCCGCGCTCAAGGCTCGCCTCGACCAGAGCCGTTGGTCGTGGCTGATCGACGCCGGTTTCGCGAGCGGCGAGTCCGACGGCGGCTTCGGCGTCCTGGACACAACCAACTTCAAGACCGGCGACGCCGGCGACGCCAGCCACCGCAGTCTCCTCACTGGATTCCACTTTCATCGCGGCTATCGGGTCGATGGCCTTCTCTTCCGTGACCTGATCGGCGCGGTAGCCAACGCAGTCTATGCCCGCATCGGCTGGCGCAGCTGGCTTCTGCGTAGCGGTGAACGAACCGGGCTGGACCTCGAGGCTGGACTGCTAGGCGCCATCGCTGCCTCGGCCAACGCGACCCCCGGTGGGTCCAGCTTCCTGGGTGTCGAGCCGGAGCTGCGGCTGCGCTGGGTTGGCGAGACTGGCGGCATCGCTTCGTTGCTGTTCTCGTGGGCTCAGCCGGGCGCCGCCTTCGACGCCGGTCTCGGCGGAGCGACGCCTTCGCCGGCATGGCGAATCGCCGCAGAATGGCGCGTCGGATTCTGAGCCTCGCGAGTCATCGCACATGAGCAGTACGCGACCGCATCGAACTTCTTCAACCGGTGGCCGGAGCCGTCTCGACGCGATTTGAATCCGCGGCCTCACAAATGCTAGTCTTGAGGCCTGCGCCTCGGTGCCGGTGGTGGCCCGCGGGCGCCGCCGGCATGCCGCCGCCATGGACCCCAGGGCTACTCGCAGCGAGAGCTTCGCGCTTCATCGGCGAACAGGCCAATCGCGGCCTCATGGACCAGGAGACCCCGCATCATGGTTGTGCTGATACCTCACGCAACTGAAGCCAGGAGGCGCCTCGGAGCCCACAAGCCGCGCGGCTGTGGCCGTCCGGACGACGGCGGCGTGGTCAACGCGCACACGAAGCCAACAGGCTGGATGGCCTACGGCTTCGCCCTGATCCTGCTCGCTTGCACCACTACCCCGACCGAGCCAGCCGCCGATGTCGTCGATCCAGGCGACCAGACCGGCAGTGGCGAGGTCGCCGATGGCGTTGATCAGCCGGATGTGGGTGAGTCCGACGGAGCGCCGCTCCAAGATACCGACGGCGCCGACGCGGCCGCACCGGGCGACAGCACGGAGGACGTGGCAACGGACCTGGGACCGGACATCGTCGGCGCCGACGCTGAGCCGAGCGACGTGGCCGACGTGGCTGACGGGGCCGACGGGGCCGACGGGGCCGACGGGGCCGATACTGGCAGTGATGTCGCTTTTCCGAAGATCACCGAGGTTACGGAACACGTCCGCGCGTGCACCACGCCCGCTGATTGCAAGATCCCGTGTGCGCAGGGCTCTTGCATCGAGGGCTCGTGCGTCTTCACGCCGGCGCCCAACGCGTGCGTGGTCGACGTCGACGCCGACACGGTCGCTTGCTACGGCGACGGGATGACCGATCCGGCGACCCCGTGCCTCGCGTGCAACGCGAATCTGTCGCAGAGCGCCCTGACCGGCTCCGTCGGGACCCTGCCCCTCGATGGCGCCGCCGACGGAGTTGAGGTGGTCGACGTGGCCAGCGGTGGAGCTTCCTGGCAGTGGAGTACCACGCGCAGCCTCAGCGGCGGCGCGAGTTTGTACTTTGGTGACCCGACGACTGGCACCTATGCCACCGACAAGCAGGTCGCCGCGACCGCGACAACCGCGTCCCTGGCCGTGCCCGCTCTGGCAGGCGGCAAGCCTGAGCTGTCGTTCTGGCTGTGGCTGAACACCGAGGAGACCGCTGGCTACGACGTCCTCGCCGTTCGAGTCTTCGATGGTAAGGACCACAAGGAAGTGTGGAACAGTGAGGCCATCGGCGGGACCACGGCCGGCGTCTGGCAGCGTATCGACATCGACGTCACCGCCTGGGCTGGCGCGTCGATTCAGGTCGTATTTGCCTTCGACAGCGTGGACGGTTTCGTCAACGCCTTTGAGGGGGCCTACGTCGACGACGTCTCGATCTCGACCGGATGCTGCGGCGGCGCCGCCGAGTGCGACGACGGCAACGCCTGTTCATTCGACCAGTGCGCGGCTGTCGAGGGCTCGGGCCTGCCGATGTGCAGCCACGTCGTTAAAGCGGATTGTTGCAACTCGCATGCGGACTGCGATGACGGCCAGCCGTGCACCGTCGACCTGTGCGGTGAAGCCGGTGGCCAGTGCCAGCATCAGCCCAAGCCGGGTTGCTGCCTTGCCGACGCCGACTGCGATGACGGCGACGCGTGCACCGTCGACGCCTGCCCCAAGGCGGGCGCCTCCTGCCAGCACACGGACACGTGCTGCAAGGG
This sequence comes from uncultured Myxococcales bacterium, assembly GCA_937915965.1. Classification (GTDB taxonomy): domain Bacteria; phylum Myxococcota_A; class UBA9042; order UBA9042; family UBA9042; genus CALGHC01. Next base: position 3,285 of record CALGHC010000781.1, on the reverse strand, counting down.
CGACCTCGACTGCGCGAGCGACGACCCCTGCCTCGTCGGCAGCTGCGTCGAGGGCGGCTGCCTGTTCGCCACCGTCTGCTGTTTCGCCGACGCGGACTGCGACGACTTCAACCCATGCACGATCGACGCGTGCAGCGGCGCCGGCAAGTGCAGTCACGCTCCGTCGACGCAGCCAGGATGCTGTTCGCCCAAGCCGTGGCAGGCCGAGTTCGAAAGCGGCCTGGAGGGCTGGATTCCAGAACCGGAAGCCAAGGGGCTGGTCTGGCACCAGACCAACCCGAAGGATCCAGCGTTGGTGAAGAACGGTCTGGGCGCGCTCGTCCTCGGCAATCCCGCTGGCGGGACCTTCTCGGGCTACTCCGGCACGACCTACTACATCGTGACCAGTCCACCGATCCTGTTGCAGCCGGGTCGAGCCTATGCCCTGCACCTGGATGTTCAGTTCAGCTTCAAGCCGTCAAACACGTCCAGCTACCTGGAGACCTACATCGTCTATTCCGGAAAGAAGACCAAAATATCAACACTGTACGCCAACAAGGCCGGCTGGCAGCCGGTCGACTACGACATCACCGCCGTCGGCGGCCACAGCTTCCAGATCGAGCTGCGCGGGCGCATGTATGCGTCGAGTAGCAGCCCATCGACCGGCGCTGGTATCATCGTCGACGGGATGGCGGCTGAGAGCACCTGCGAACCGAAATCGTGCAATGGTTCGGCGCAGTGCAACACCCCGATCCAATGCCTCGCGGGGGTCTGCACCGATGGCATGTGCGGGTACCCGGACTCGTGTTGCTCCGTCGACGCCGATTGCATCAGCGGCAACCTCTGCGTCGCGGCGAGCTGCAAGTCGTCCAAGTGCACATTCTCTGCCAAGGCGGGCTGCTGCATGGGGGATGGCGATTGCAACGACAGCAACGCCTGCACCGTCGACAGCTGCGCCGGGCCTGGATCCCAGTGCAAGTTCACGCCATTGGCCGGGTGCTGCTTGTCCTCGTCCCAGTGCGACGACAACGACGAGTGCAGCTCAGACACCTGCATTGAGAACGCCTGCGTGCACGCCAACCTGTGCTGCGCGAGCGACGCGGAGTGTCAGGACGGTGAGACCAAGTGCACGATCGACAAGTGCGTGGGCCAGACCTGCGTCCACGAGCAGACCGGCGCGGCAGGGTGCTGCGAACCCATCATCTGGCTCAACGATTTCGACACCGGCAGTCTGATGGACCTCGTCCTGAAAAACAGCGTCTCGGCCACGCAGGGCTGGCAGCTTTGGGGCGACGCGACGCTGTCGAAGTCGGGCAAGGGCGTGCTGTACTACGGCAACACCACGGCCAAGAACTTCGACTTTGGAGCGAGCAACGGTCAGGTCACGACGCCCAAGTTGTTGCTGCCGGCCGGAAAGAAATCGTATCTGATGATGTGGTTGTACATGGACACGGAGTCCGACACGACCTACGACAAGATGACCATCTCGGTGAAGGTAGGCACCGGCACCTTCAAGCTGTGGGACAAGGCGTCGCCTGGATTCGCTGCCAAGAAATGGCTGGAGCTCAAGCTGGACCTGTCCGAATGGCCGGGCGAGCAGGTTCAGGGCTACATCGACTTCAACACCAGCGACGGTGTCGCCAATTCGACGCTCGGTGTACTTATCGACGATCTGCGGTTCACAACGGATTGTGACGGCTGAGGTGTCTGGCGCCGGTCAGCCTCGGGGCCGGCACCCTCATTGGATCGACGGAGGCAACTGGATGTCAGCGGTGAATCACAGGCCTGCCGTGCTCGGGCGCGTTGCATTCGTCCTCGGTACGGTCAGCCTCGTGCTTGCGGCAGCCTCTTGCACCGACAACAAGGAGACGCCGACGCCCGCCCCTGACGCGGCGCTGGCGCCTGACGGCGTGAGCGACGCCCAGCCCGAGGTCGTCGGCGACGCATTCGTCGAGGAGACAACCAGCGACGTCGAAACAGCAGACATCGTCGAAGTCGACGCGATCGAAGAGGTCACTGGCGACGTTCCGGACACGACGACCGCCGATATTCTGGCGGACGCCACCGCAGACGTGCCGGCGGATGTGCCAACGGACCTCGCACCCGTCGATGCCAGCGGCTGCGCGACGGCCACCGACTGTGACGGCAAGCTTGACCTTCTGCCGTGCGAGATGGCGACCTGCGACGAGGCGGGTGCCTGCATCATCGTCGCCAAGCCCGGGACTTGTTGTGACGCGAGCGAGTGCGACGACAAGATCGAGTGCACGGCCGACAGCTGCAACCCGATCAGCCACCTGTGTGAACACAGCCAGATCCTCAACTGCTGCAGCGGCAAGCTCACCTTCACCAAGACCGGGTTCGAGTCGGGCGCCTTTGACGAGTTCCTGGTCACCGCGTCGCCCACCAACGGCAACGTCGCCTGGCACGTCTCCAGCGCCCGCGCCCACGCCGGCCTCAAGGCGCTGTATCTCGGCAACGCCTGCGGTAGCTACGACAACTCGATGACCGAAGACAGCGGCTGCAAGCCAACTGGCGCCGCGACGCCCGTGGCCGCCGTGCTGTCCACCACAGAGCTGACGCTACCCAAGGACAAGCAGACGGTCCTGCACTTCTGGCTGTGGCTCGACGTCGAGCCCATGTACACCGAGACCTTGCCGGCGGGTCAGTGCGCCAAGCCGTGCCCGTCGGGTTCGAGCTGCGTGAGCATCAACGGCACGTCCTTGTGCATCCCCGAGAAGGACGTTTTGACCCTCGATGTCCTCGTCGGCACGACGCCGGTCGAGGTCTTCAATTCGACCAGCATCAACAAGTCGACGCAGGGCCAGTGGCAGCGGCTCTCGGTTGACCTGGCCGCCTTTGCTGGCCAGACAGTGCAGCTGCGATGGGCATTCGACACCGTGACCGGCGTCAAGAACGACTTCGAGGGCGTCTACATCGACGACGCCCTGCTCGAAACAGTGTGCGCGGTTGAAGGAACCCTGTGCGACGGCGAGACCCCCTGCATCGATGACGGCAACCCCTGCACGGACGACGGCTGCACGGGCTACGTCAACAACGCGGGTGGCGGTCTGTGCTTCCACGACCTGCTCGCAAACTGCTGCAAGAACGATCTCGAGTGCGACGACGGCGAACCGTGCACCTCCGACCTGTGCGCTGCCGGCTCCTGCGACCATGCCCCGGTCAACGACGACCCGACCTGCTGCAAGACCAAGATCCTCTTCGTGGATGACTTTGACTCGGGCGTCCTCACCGACTGGTCCCTCTCGGGCGGAAACTCCGCGAAGGTCGGTTGGCGCATCGATCCGA